>NZ_JBEXYU010000059.1:0-28617 GCF_040631115.1 Nonomuraea sp. NPDC005692
GCCCAGAACCCACTCCCGCAGACACTTACCGCTTAACCTGCAGAAATAGGATCACGCGAAGATCGACTCATACACCACGTCCGTGGACGTGACCGCGTGACCCCACCGCAGCCGCCACCGAGCTGGCGACGGAGCACTTGGTTCTCATGACGAAGCGCCAGCAGCTCAACGTCCTTGGACAGTTGTTCAGAGCGGACCAGCACTGTGAGCAGGTTGAATGGGTACCTCACCAACCGGTGGACAAGCCAAAACAGACCTCCCGATGGTCGCAGTCGCGACCCTAATCGCAGAGCGAAACCCCAGCTCACACAGCACGAAACCATGCTTTCGAGTGGGATACGTGATGTCTGGGTACGGCTTGCCATCTGGAGCCCGGCCGCCCCGGCCAGGGTTTGCGCGAAGCACTCGCCGTGCCACCCCTGGTGGTTGCGCCGCTCGAAGTGCCAGTCGCCGTTCAGCACAACCCTCCTGGACCACCGCCCCTGCGAGATCTTCCGCAACCGCCGCCGCTTGTCAAGACTTGCGGAAGCGCCGGAACCCGGGGGTATAGTCAGTATCGGGATCAAGGAGCCTACCTTCTCAAAGAGATGCTTGTTATCGCATCCTGGGCATTCCCTCTGATCCGACTTCCCCGTGACGTGTCGCACGTCCCTCCATTGAGTTAGAGCTGCAGTTCATATCCGTCAACTTCGGCCTTTACGCAGCTCATTGCACACGTTCGGCATATATGACCACCGCCTGTGGTGGTGTCAACGCTGCCCGCCTCAAGTCGCGACATGTACGAAAGGCATAACGATGGTGCGTAAATTCACCCGCCGGTTCGATGCTCAGGCGCCGCGCAACCCCGACGCCGAGCTCTATGACACTCACGTTCCCAAGTCGGACTCCTGGGGCACGGCCTACACCGTCCCTGGCGCCAGGCCGAGGTCAGCCTTCCACCTCTCCCTCGAGTGCGAGGCCCTGTGGAGGACACTGGAGTTGGTCGAGAGCCTCGGACAGGAACTCGACCTCGTTCCGATCGGGCTTGCACATGCCCGCCAGACCCTCACGGCGTGCCCCATGTGCGCGCGACGCCACGACGGCCATTTCGAGTACCGACTGTGCGACGTGCGGCTCGGCTCGAAATGGCTCCCCACCGGGGTGGTGCTCGAATGGCGCCAAGGGACGGACGGAGACTGGCATGGCGTCGTGGTCATCCGCCGCGGCAGCGGAAGCGGGTCATACGCGGTGACGAAGCCAAGGGTCGACCTCCAGGAGCGCACCACGTCATCCGCATCGTGAATCACTCCTCAGAGCTGGCCCGGGTAGCTGTGATGCTCAGGAATGTCAACGATGGCCGCATCCTGGGGTTGGCACGAATTCCGCGAAGGGGCGGGCTTCTCCACATGCGCCAGCGGTCAGCAAGATGGGTTGCCTCAGGTGCGCCGCGGGTGGCGCCTTCGGCGTAGCTGCCGGCGCGGTTGCGGCAGATCATCTGGACGCCGGGGCGGTCGGGCAGCAGTTGGCCAGCGCGTCGGCGGAGCGTCCGTCGAGTATGTCGATGGGCCGCCGGGTGGTGATGTCGATCAGGATGGTGCCGTAGCGGTGGCCCCGGCGTAGCGCGAAGTCGTCCACTCCGAGCACCTGCGGCCCTGCCTGCAGAGCGGGCTCGGGCAGGCCGCGGATGATCCGGATCAAGGTCATTCGGCTCACCGCCGTGAACAGTCGGTCGGTGAGCCGGGCGCTGGACTGGCCGCCGAGCGCCAGCGCAATCACTCGTAACGTTTCCAGCAGGGCGGTGCTGTGCCTTGATCGGCCTGCGGGTGCCGGGCCGGTCCGGGCGCCGCCTATCGATGAAGGTCCACTACGCGCTACCAGGTAGCGGTGCCAGCGCAGGATCGTCGCTAGGGTGACCAGAAATACTTCCACCCACCGGCGGCGGTGGATCAGTCGTGACAACGCGGCCAGCCTGAGCCGGTCGGCGTGACCCCACCGCGGCTGGCCACCGCGCTGGCGGCGGGTACCGGGTTCTCGTGGCGGAGCACCAGCAGCTCAACGTCCTCGGACAGATCAGAGCGGACCAGCACCGTCAGGAGGCCGAACACGCCCCTCACCAACCGGTAGACAAGCGACAACGCCGCCTTGCGATATTCCTAGATCATTTTATTGGTCAGACTGCTTGACGGAGGGCGGGTGTCGTTTGTGTACGAGCCCTGCGCCCCTCGCGGAGCAGCGGCGGCTGCAGGAGGCGGGCGGAGCCGCGGCGGTAGAGCGTGGCGGGGCGGCCCGTCTCTGCGGACCGTCGTTCCCCTGTCGCCTCCAGGAACCGGTCGGCGCGCGTGATCCGGGCCAGTGGCATGCGATCACCGCATGGCTGAACCCGTCCGGCATTGATGGAGGCAGAGCCCTCGAACTGGTTCACTGAGAGCGCTTGGTCTTTACTGCGGAGCGATAGCGCACAGGTAACGGTACAAATCGTTGGCGATTGCCTTGGCGAGGTCTACGGGGACGGCATTACCGATTTGACGTGCTATTTGGATCTTGCTGCCGACCCACTTGTAGTCGAGTGGGAACCCCTGAAGGCGGGCGGCTTCCAAGTGAGTTATCGGACGGTGAGCCTTGGGGTGAAGGTAGCGGCCTTTCTCGGGCTTGTAGAACTCGGTGCGGATCGTTACCGAGGGCCGATCCCACCAGAGTCGGCCCATGACGTCGCCGGAGCCGCTCCGGTGGTTGATCCAGTTTGGGGTGGACAGCTCTTCCGGCAGCCAGTGGCGGTTTCCGCCCTCAGGAATCGCCTCGTAGCGCTTGAGCGAGCGTTCCGTTGGATTGCGTCCGATGTGGAGGTCGGTGGTGCTGAAGGTGCCAGGCAGCGTCTTGTCGAGGATGCTGCAGGTCCGGTCGGGGAGTTCGGTGGTTTGGGTCTCCAGGGGGGTTGTGCTGAAGACCTCGCCGGATGAGATCCAGTCCTTGAGTGGTTCGAAGAGTGTGCCCTCGTCACCCTTGCTGTTCGGCTTCCGGTGGGTCGGCCGAGGATGCTTAAGAGGCTCGCCCGAAGGGTGGGAAGCGACGAGGTCTTTATGCGTAGCCAGGACGATCACGCGCCGCCGGGTCTGCGGGACGCCATAGTCCGCTGCGTTGAGGAGCTTTGTCTTCAGCTCGTAGTCCCGTAGTTCGCCATCCCGGGTGGAGGCGGTGAGCAGCTCAAATTCTCGTGACCGCAGGAACCGATCGACGTTCTCGATGACGAAAATCTTGGGCTGGAGGGCACGGACCACTCGAACATACTCCTTCCAGAGCTTGTTCCGGGGGTCGTTCGGGTCCTCTTTGCCCAGGCCGGAAAAGCCCTGGCAGGGCGGGCCTCCGAGAATTACGTCGACGGTGGAACGCACGTCTTTGGGGTCCCACTTGGCAATGTCACCGGCGTGGATGTGGTCGGTTCCGCCGGCTTCCTCGGCGAAGTTTGCCGCGTAGGTCGAGGCGGCCGCGATGTCCAACTCCACCGCACCGACCGTGCGGAAGGCGCCCGGCTTGAACGAGTGAAATCCCTGGGTCAGACCCCCGCACCCCGCGAAGAGGTCAACGATGTTTATGGGGCTGTTGGTGCGGGCGGTCATGAGGGTCACCTTACCGAGGTTGGAGGGCCAGCGCTGCCACGAGTTGGCGGCCCACGGCTTCGGCGAGTGGGGGCGGGAACGCCTGGGCGACTTGTTTGTAGCGCGCGGTCTTGCCTCCGGTGACGATCCAATCGTCCGGCAAACCCTGCAGCTTCATCACCTGCTCAACGGTCAGCTTGGGCACCCCGTCCCGGCCGAGCTCCGGGTCGAGGACGAAGTCCTGGTCAGGGACGTCATTGCCAAGGCTGTGGGCGTTTACGGCCAGTTCCATCCACTGGCGTTTGGTCCGGGTGGGCCCGAGGTCGGCGCCGCCGTGGTTCTTCGACCCGCCCACGATCGTCGGTGCGACGCGGTTGGCCAACAACGCCCAAGCATCGGCGAAGGGCCATCCTTTGCTGGCCATCGAGTCACGGAGCACCTCGCCGACCGTCGCACCGGCCTGGTGAGTTGGTGACGGCCACACGAAACGCGTGAAGTCGTCCGGGCGCATGGCGACCAACAAACAGCTCCGCCTGGTCTGTGGCACGCCGAAGTGTTGGGCGTCCAGGATGTTCCATTCCCAGGAATAACCGAGGTGCTTCAGCTCGGCCTTGACCTCCTCGCGGACCTGTACGAACTTCGGCGAAAGCAGCGATGGCGTCGTCTCAAGCAGTATCGCGCGAGGCTGTAGCTCTATCGCGAGATAGACGGCCGCGGACAGCAGGTCCCGTTTGTCCTTGATCCCCTCCTGCTTGCCAGCGATGGAGTAAGGACTGGATGGCACGCCGCCGGACAAGAGATCGACGGTTGAGATCCGATAGTCGGCTCCGACGAAGTCCTTGAAGTCCATCTCCATGACGTTCCAGCCCGGCCGGTTGGCGCGCAACGTTCGACAGGCGTGGGGTTCATTGTCGATCGCGACAACGGGATCGAATCCCGCTCGCTCCAGCCCGAGCGCTTGCCCACCGACCCCGGCGCCGATCTCCAGGCTGGTGAACCGTCCGCCCATGGGAAGGCCTCCTTGATCCAGATTCGCCGAGCATATGTGATCTCGCCCCCAATGCAAACGCCCCGAAGCTATTCCGACAATTCCCTTGCGCTTGGACTTTCGGCGAAGAGTTGCGTGAAGAGCGTGGCCAGGGCGTCCACCGAGGTGGAGCGCGCCCGCCCATCCGAGGGACCGATCGGCATGGAGTCATAAGGCACCAGCACGCCCGTCAACTCCTCGATCCAGTCGCGATACGCGTCCACGTCCCGGGGGTTGTCCGGTGCACGTGCCTCATAGGACAGCGTGCTACCCGCCGTGTTCACCGCTTGGGCAAGCGCGTTGACCTGCCGCCCGGTACGGACCACGCCGGTGGTGAGCAGACGAATGATCGCCTGGGCGGTGGGCCGGTGGAGGATGATGTCGAGCCTCAACACCGTGTTCAACACATCCTGATTACCGCAGGCCACCACGACCGGCCCGTAATCCGGTCCATCCCGGAACAGCTCGGCCGCCCACCACAACCGAGCAAACGCCTGCGAATAGAACGGCCCGGAAAATCGGGTACGGGACACTGTGTGAGGATTCCCGCGACTCAAGTGCCGCCAGTAGACATAATCCGGCGCCAATCGTACGGCCAGGTAATTCCAGATCCGGGAATCCGAAGCTTCACGACGGGTCAATCGCAACGTCGCATGCAGAACCGGAGCGAGCCAGGCGTCGGCCGAGGTCCGCTCCGCTGTCGTGAAGCGCTTCATCGCCTCGTCGAAAAGTTGTCGTACCGGCTCGGCCTCCCACCGGGCCGGCTGCGACATCTGGTCGACGGCGGCGAACGGCAGCGGCTCGGTGTTCTCCAGCACACCGGTGGTGAGGAATCTCGCGGCGGCCTCGTCGGGCAACAAACTGAGCATCGTGTTCACTCTTCCTCCGGCCCCGTCGATTGCAGCGATCGAATGAATCCGCCCAGGCTCCGCGGCATTCGCGCCTGTTTGGCCGCGGCATGCAAAACTCGCGTCTGGATCCCGCCCGCCCCCCGGTTGACGATCTCCCGGAGCGCATCGTCCAGCGAATGATCGGGAAAGAGATCGGGGAGCATGCGACGGAGCACCAGACCACGCCAACCTTCCGGCCACCCCTGGCCGTCGACATGGTGAGCCGCTTCGTTGAAGAGCGCGGTCCACATGTCCACCGCGATCTGCGCCGCCAGCGCCTCTCGCATGGGCCGATCCGCGGCTTTGGGACTTTCGAGTAGGGCACGCAGCCCATCGAATCCACTGTTCAGGTTGAGTATGGCCGCCTCGTCGGTCGTGGTGACCGCCCAGGGATCACTCTTGCACCAGTCAAGCTGTGGGTCGCCGCCGAAGTTGAGCCAACGTGTCTCGATGGACTGCCGCTGCGTCGCCACACGAGCCTGGAGATCGACGATCCATGGCTGTGCGACCGTCGCGATCACCCGACCGGGCACATCGTCCACCGTTGCCACGAGCTGACCGGATACCCGGACCTGGCCGAAATGATCGTCACGATGGAGCTCCACCTCGCCGGCCCACTCGCCGGGCTGCCCCATCATGAGCTTCACCGCCGAGTGCGTGTTGGTGCGGCGTTCCGATGCAGTGGCCAGAAAAGCCAGGCTGAACCAGGGCCCGGCGTCCAACTCATGTCGCGGCGCGCTCACCTGAAGTGTCAGCCGTACGACACTCCAGTCCGCGCGATCGAGAAGATGCAGCGCAACCGTGCGCTCCGATTCCGAAACCATTCCGTACGGCAACGCCACGTCGTCGAGCCGGACCTCGCGCACGGTCATGGTGACCTCACCGGCCAGCACCGGGTAAGGCACAATCTGCTTCATTGGAAGCCATCCTTGGCTTGAACCAGGTCAACCTCCGCGACCGCCATTCGACCGGCCACCGGATGGCTGGCCACATCGCTCACGCCCATGAAGACCGCAGACCGCTCCCGGGCGAAGCAGAGCAGGACCTCGCCGCTTACCTCGCAGTTCGACTCGCCAGAGAGTTCGGCCCAACGTGCTTCGGGCTTGGGACCGGAACGGGTGGCGAATCGGAGCAACGGACGGAGCACCCAGGGATCATCCCGCTCCGGTAGCTTGATCTCGACCCTGATCCGCCACGCGCCACCTTCGTCGACCTCGCCGGTCGCGCTCTTGACGGTCGGATAGCCCTTGATACGGGGCGATGGCGGGGGATCGAGACTGGTCAAGTCTCGTAGGACGGCGGGAGCGTCCTCTTGTCCGACGGGTTCGGCGGGTTTAACCGCGCTGCGAACCATGCCGAGGATCGTCTTCCGAAACTCCCTCAACCTGGTGGTGGCGCCCCGAGCATAGGTCGAGGTCAGATCTTCGGTGGGCTTCCAGTCATTGTGTTCGGGGGGTTCGGCGGCCCGCAGAAAGGTCTCGGCGGCTTCGTCGGCCGGCAGTTCGGCACCCGTCGCCGTCCCGGCAAGCAGCACGGCCTGGAACTGAGTCGACCCAAGCGGAACCCCGGTGACCGGCCGATCCAACACAGTCATCCTGGTTCCGCGCATGCCGACCAACCGATTGGGTTTCTGGTCGCCCTCGGTCGCCGGTGTCACCAACAGCACCGCATGATGTTCGATCGAACCGGCACCGGCTTCGGTCTTGCGCGGTGGCACGGCCAGTGGCACCGACAGTTCGACGACGTCATCGGCCCTGGTGAGCTGCGACACTGTGGTCCGATCGAGGAACGCCCGCACGGCACGCGCCCGCGCGGGCTCGTGGCGATACGGATCCACCCGCTCTTCGGCCATGACCACCTGGCCATCACACAACGCCTCCACCGAGGCTTCCAACATCGGCGCTTGCCCGTGACCGGCGACCATGGACGCCCAAAAATCCGAGGCGAGGCCGCGGACGAGGACCCTGTGCATCTCTTCGAGAGTGGTTGCCTCACCGGAAGGATCATGTGCGCCGACGATCAGGAAGCTCGTACCGGGGTCGGTGCTGCCCCGGGTGAGATACAGCTCTTCGACCGTGCGCTCACCGGCCCACCAGGAACGGGCCGCGGCTTCTCGCATGGGATCACGGCTGCCGAGCCAGGCCGGTCCGGCGTATTGAACGTCGTTGAGCTCGTGCCAGGGCAGGTCAAGTCGGCCGATCATGCGGCGCTCACACAGGCCCTCGTAGGGCTCCGACAGCGTGCTGTTCGCGATGACCAGGCCAAAACGGCTGGCACCCCAAATGGTGGCCTTACCCAGACCGAATGAGCCGCCGGCGGTACCCTTTTTGTGGCTGTCGAGTTGCCTGCGAACCACTGCGGCGAACCGCCCGTCGTCATACTCCGGGCCGGTCAGACCGTTGGCGTTGTAGTCATCGATGCGGAGCAGGAGCAACTTGCCGGTCTCCCGGAGCTCGCGGAGGCCGTCGGTCAGCATGCGGCCGACCTTTTGCCTCGGGTCGCCGGCCGCCTCGATGTGGGGGATGAGGTCGTCCCAGCGGATGGCCTCCTGTAGTCGGCGCAGGCGTTCGCCGGTGATCTCGTGCAGGGTGAAGCGCATCCGGACCGGGCGTGTTCGGTCCCAGCGTTCGTCGAGGCTGTTCTGTGTCGCTTCCCTGGCGGTGATGGCCAGGGAAGAGTCGAAGGCGAAGGCCGCCGCGTTGCCCAGTTCTCGGCCACCGTCAGAGTGGGCCAAACGGTGATGCCAACCGATGTAGCCGCTGGACTCGGGGGTCTCGTCCCGTGTGGCCGAGGAACCCGCGGCCAAGTCGAGGATCTCCTCGATCGCGTGGATCTTGTCGATGCGGGGAGTCGCGCGGCCGGTGATCCAGGCCGACACCGCGGCGCGGGTTACGTCCAGGGCGGCGGCCAGGTCCGACTGGCTCATGCCCTTCCGCCGCAACTGTCTGCCGAGCCAAGCCCCGAACGCCTCCGGGTCTCGGGTGATGCCGTCGGCGTCCTGCGTCATTGCGAGGTTTCTCCAGGTTAGACGGGAGTCCGTTTGACATCACAGGCTAGCGTTAAACAGCAGTTGACACCACCCGACCGGAGTCATCCCTATGAATCCTGCGGGCTCCTTCGTTCAGGAAAAGCTGATTGGCCGCATATGTCGCATTTCATATGGAAAGTCCGGAAAATCTACCCTCTTGCGCGCCAGGGGTCTCTCATGCCAACATTTCAACTCACTCTAAGGATGACTCGAGGCGAAGACTCGTCCAAGGGGTGAGATGTATCCAAGCCCGTCCGACTACCCCTTATTGTGTAATTGGCATCGAGCCGTGTTTGCGTATGCACAGGTAAGGGCGTCACTGAAGACGCCGTCGGGTCGCTTGGCATACCCGGATCGGTCATATGCCCGTGCTCCACCCCCTTCAATTGGCATTCCATTCCCTGGGAGACAATTGCTGTGAGCAGCGAAGATCCATCTGTCCTCGAGGTCATCCTCCAGCAGACCATCCGCGTGCTCGAGACTTACAAAATCGACCCCGGCCTGATCCAGGAACACGCTAACGGCGAGCGTCGTATCAAGGAGGGTGGCTACGGCGATCGTCAGATCTATGAGCTTGTCCAGAACGGCGCCGACGAGCTGAGGAACGACCCCGGCGGCGAAATCGCCGTGGTTCTCACGGGCACTCACTTGTACTGTGCGAACCAGGGAACCGCGATGACACCCGAGGGTGCGGACACCATTCTGCGTATGGGAGTTTCGCGTAAGCGAGGCGGCCAGATCGGCCGGTTCGGGGTGGGTGTGAAGTCTGTCCTGAGCGTCACGGACGTCCCCGAATTTTTCAGTAGGGACGACGACAAGAGCTTCGGATTTGACAGGGAGTGGGCTGAGCTGGAGATCAAGCGAGTCCAGCCCGCAGTCACAGAGACGCCCGTGCTCCGGATCGCCCGGCCGCTTGATCGGGACCGGGCTGCCGCCACCGACCCGATTCTCAAGGAATTGCTCTCCTGGGCCAGGACGGTTGTGCGGCTGCCGCTGAAGCCCGCCGCCGTGGCGCGGCTGGCGAAGGACCTCGACGAGTTTCCGGCGGAGTTCTCTCTGTTCTCTCCTCATGTCGGGACGGTCACCCTTGAAAAACGGCTGTCCGGACGGGTCTCCAAGAGACAGGTCTTCCAGCAGGTCGACAGTGATCGCCGCACCCTTCAGAAGGTTCTGTCTGTCACGGGTGGTGAAGAGCGGGAAGAAAGCGACGAATGGCGGGTCTTCACCCGCGTTTACCGTCCCTCACCCAAAGCTTTGGAGGAGGCCGGCGAGCTTCACGACCGCCCCGAGATCGACATCGCGTGGGCAGTCCCCGACGCGGTGGGGCGTGCTCACGGACGAGGACAGTTCTGGGCTTACTTCCCGACGAACTACACGACGACCCTCCGCGGGATCGTCAATGCCCCCTGGAAGACCAGCGAAGATCGGCAGAACCTCTACGCCAACAACCAATTCAACGAAGAGCTGATCGGCGAAGTCGCGGAATTGGTAGTCGCGTCGTTCCCATCGCTGGCCCGACCGGATGACCCGGGAGCATATCTGGACTTCGCGCCGGCGCGGGGACGCGAGGAGCCGCAATGGGCAGCCGAGCAGTTGGTGGCGACGATCTGGAAGATCGCCCCCAGCCGACCCGTCTTCCCCGACCAGAACGGACATTTCGGCACTCCCGCCGAGGTCCGCCTGCACCCCGCCGACCTGCGTCCGGAATGGCTTCAGTGGTGGGGCGAGCACTCCGGTCGACCGACGAATTGGGTGCACCACTCGATCGAGACGGTCAGGCACCGGCGCGACCGTGCGAACCTGATCCTGAACCACTCCACGACTCCCGTCGCCACGGTCAAGGAGTGGCTGGAGGCTCTGGTATCCGACGGATCCCCGGAAGCCTCGGCGCGGGCCGTGCTCATTGCCGCCGACATGAAGCAGCACAGGCACCCGCAGGCGGAGGATGCCCTGCGAGCCAGGATCGTCCTGACCGAAACGCTGGGCATGGTGACTCCCTCCACCCAGGTCTTCCGGCGGTCGCGTGCCGACGGCCTCGCCGACAACACGGTCTACGTGGACGAACGCGTGTACGCGGGCGACGATGTCATCGCTCGGGCACTGGATTCGCTCGGCATTCACGAGGCCGACCATGTCGGCCGATTTGCATCCGTGGTAGAGCGCGGCTTCCAGGGCTACGGCGACCGAGGCTGGGTCGCGTTCTGGGAGCTGGCTCGGCTGGCGGGTCCCGCGGGGGTTCGTGCCGCGTTCGCGGGGCGCGGTATCAATACCGCGAAAGAACTCAAGGTCAAGACCTTGACGGGTGAATTTCGACGGATCAGGGACTGTCTGCTTCCCGGCCGCGTGGTTCCTGGTGACGGTACCCGCGACACACAAGTTGCCGTGGACATGGACTTCCACCGGGAAGACCGAGCGTTCCTCCCCGACCTCGGTCTGCTCGAAGGCCCCGTCACCGGTGCGGACCCTGCCGGAGAAAGCTGGTTCGAGGACTTCAAGGAGGCCTACTGGACGCAGTACGTGGCAAAGCTCCCCGCTGGCGAGGCCCGGCCCACCCTGGCCAAGATGCTTTTCGAAGGAACCAAACCGGCAGGGCCGCTGCATCTGTTCACTTCGCTCTCGCCCCAGGGGCGTGCGGCTTTCCTCAAGGCCATTCCGTCGGGCGGGGCGGTGGCGACCTGGACCATGCAACCCGGCAACAAGGGCGTGACAAGCCGTAAGTTGATCGCATCACCGATTCGGTGGCTCGCGCGCAAGCATGGCTACCTGCAGACCTCGCGAGGACTGCGCCCGATCACGCGCTGCGTCGGTCCCGAGCTGATCGCCCACAAGGACGTCCTTCCCGTTGCCGACGTGTCCGCAAGCATCGCCTCGATGTTGGCGTTGCCGCAGACGCTGGGCGAACTACAGAAGTCACTGTGGGAGGAACTGGTTGAGCAGGCGTCTTCATCAACCGAGGACACCTTCCCCGGCAAGGTCTATGCCCTGATGTTCGAGGTCGCTGCGGACTTTCCCGAGGGGGCCATGACGCGGTGCCGGGTGGGCGACGAGTGGCGTAGCGATGTCGAGGACAAGGACATCGCAGTGACCGCGGTTCGTCCTGAATACGACACGCTCGTACGTGAGAGGGTGCCGGCCCTGCTGGTCCCGACCGACTCCCTGGCGGAGACGATGCGCGAGGCGTGGGGGATGCTCGCACCCTCGGACGCGATTCAGAAGGAAGTCCGGTACGTCGGACAGGCAGAAGCGGTACTCCTCATGGAAGAGTTCCCCTACCTGAAGACGCTTCGACGCGCGCAAGTGGAGGGATGGTCCACGGTTCGGTGCGATGAACTGGAAGAGATCATCCGGACTCCAAAGGGTATGCGAACTCAGTCGATCCCTGCGGCGGTGATGCCACAAGAACACATGGTCCTCGTCCGGCTGCCGGCAGACGACCTGCAGGTGCTCAACGCGGTGGACCGGGTACTGAAACTCTCCCTCGGCCCGGCAAACTGCAAGAGCATTCTCGAACGGCGCGAGCTGGAACGTAACAACGAACGCATCCAGCGGATACGCCAGACGGAGAGCCTGACCGAGAAGCTGCTGCTGCTCGTGGGAGCGGACGCGCTGAAGAAGGGGCTCCCGGAGGGCCTCCTGGAGAGCGACCAAGCCCAAAAGGGCGCCGCCCAGGGCGAGCGGCGGATCGCCGAGCTGGCCCACAACGCATATGGGACCGAAGTTCTGCGGACCTACCGCAAGGACATCGAGGCGGAGTTCCCCCAGCTGTCCGCGAGCTTCCGCGGCGACGCCACATCAGTGCGCATCGTCAACGACCTCGGCTTCCCAGGCGAATACGCGGGGAGCAAGGGAGAGACGCTGCCGCCGTTGGAGAAGGTCTCCGGGCCCACCGCCTTCCCTCGACTGCACGACTACCAGGAGAGACTGGCGCAAAAGGCGGTTGAGCTGCTGACCAAGTACGACGCGCCGCGCGCCATGCTTTGCTTGCCGACCGGCGCCGGTAAGACCCGTGTGGCGGCCGAAGCCGTCATTCGTGTGATCAAGGAAGGCGGACTGGGCGGCCGTCCGGTGCTCTGGATCGCTCAGAGCGAGGAACTCTGCGAGCAGGCAGTCCAAAGCTGGTCCTTCGTCTGGTCCAAGGTGGGCCCGGAAGAGCAACTAATCATCAACCGGCTCTGGTCCACCCGCGAAGCCGCTCCCAGTAAGGACACAGCTCAGCTGGTCGTGGCCACTGACGCCAAGCTCGATGTCTGCCTAGACACGCCCGAGTACACCTGGCTCCGCGACCCGGCACTCGTGATCATTGACGAGGCGCACGCCTCAATCACGCCGCGTTATACCCGCATTCTGACCTCGATGAACTTGACGTTCAGAGAGACGTCTCGTCCGTTGCTTGGTCTAACGGCCACGCCGTTCCGCGGCTTCAATGAGACAGAGACAAACCGCCTGGTCGAGCGTTACGGGGGGAACCGCCTTGACGAAGGCATCTTCACGAGCGGAGATCCTTACGCCGAACTACAGGAACTGGGTGTGCTGGCGCGGGTGGACCACCGGCAGCTCCAGGGCATGACGCTCACCCTCACGGAAGAGGACCTCAGGCAGGCGACCGCTTTCGAAGGCGCAAGGCTGCCCGCATCCGTGGAGGAGAAGCTGGGGCGCGACATTGAGCGTAACCAGATGCTCATTCGCGAGATCGAGGCACTTCCGGAAGGCAGCCCGATCCTCCTCTTCGCCACCTCCGTCAACCACGCCAAGCTCATGGCAGCACAGCTCAATGACCGAGGCATCAAGTCCGCGGCGATCGACTCCGGCACACCGGACGCCGACCGGCGCACTCTGATCGAGAAATTCCGGCGGAAGCAGATCCGGGTGCTCGCCAACTACGGCGTACTCGCCCAAGGCTTCGACGCTCCGGCCACCGAGGTGGTCATCGTGTCCCGGCCGACCTTCAGCCCGAACGTCTACCAGCAGATGATCGGCCGAGGTCTCCGCGGCCCGAAGAACGGCGGCAAAGAGACCTGCCTGATCCTCGACGTGGCCGACAACATCATCAACTACGACCGCCAGCTGGCCTTCACTCAGTTCGAGCACCTCTGGAGCAACACGTGAGCGACGCCTACAGCGGCACCCCCGCGCTCACCGCCGAGCAGCGGGCCGTGATCGAGCAGCCCGCCGACGCCCTGACCCTGGTGACCGCCCAGGCAGGCGCGGGGAAGACCCACACTCTCGTGCGTCGACTCGACCGATTGGTTGCCGAGGAGGACCTGAACGCCGGGGAGATCCTGGTGCTCACCTTCTCCCGCGCCGCCGTCCGCGAGCTCAGGAACCGCCTGTCTCAGTACGGTGAAGCCGCCCGGCACGTACGGGCGCAGACCTTCGACTCCTGGGCGCTTGACCTGCTCACACGGGTCGACGCCCAGGGCGAATGGGTCGACAAATCCTTCGACGCCCGCATCGAGGGTGCACAGAAGGCAATCGACGAGGGCCGTGCCGACGAGCTGTACGAGCATGACCTCCGCCACGTCGTCATCGACGAAGTCCAGGACCTGGTCGGGGCACGGCGGGACCTGGTGGAAGCCCTGCTGGACCGGTTCGACTGCGGATTCACCGTGGTGGGCGACCCGGCTCAGTCCATCTACGGCTTCACGATCAAGAACCCCGTGGAGCGTAAGGAAGAGACCAACCGGTTTTTCGAATGGCTCCGCGGCACCTTCGGCGAGGACCTGACCGAGCTGAGTCTCACCCAGAACTTCCGGGTTCGGACCGAGGACGCCAAGGTCGCGCTCGAATTCGGGCCACGGCTTCGGGCGCTCTCGGAGTCAGGCAACACAAACGGCGAAGAGCATTACCACGAGCTCCGAAAGGCCCTCACCGGCCTCATGGACTTCGGGGGATTTGATGACCTCGCTGCCGACGCACTCACCGGTTACGCCGGCACCACCGCGATCCTCTGCCGGACCAACGGCCAAGCGCTGGTGGTCTCCAAGCAGCTGCATGCGGTCGGCGTCCCGCATCGGCTCCAGCGTTCGGCGCGTGACCGTGTCGTCCCCATGTGGCTCGGCCTCCTCATGGCACGCTGCGAGACCTCCACGCTCAACCGAGAAAAATTCGACGAGCTGGTCAGTGACCTGCCGCTACCCAAAGGCTCCGATGCCGATCTGATATGGCGGCTGCTGCAACGGACCGATTTTGGCCGGGGCTCGGACCGTCTCCTGGACCTGACCCGGCTCCGCTCTGCTCTGGCCGCCGGGCGGTTACCGGATGAGCTGACCGCACAGCCGCCCGCACGCCTGGTGGTCTCCTCCTTCCACCGCGCCAAGGGGCTGGAGTTCGACCGGGTACTGGTCGTGGATCCCGGGCCGCTGCAAGTGGTTGCCACCAACAAGCGCAAGAACGTCGCGAAGGACGCGGCCGAAGAGGCCCGGCTCCTCTATGTGGCCATGACCAGGCCACGGGACGAGCTCTACCGGCTCTCACCCATGGATACGCGCAACATCCGGATCGATGACGGCACCAACAGATGGGCGCGCTACTTCTTCCAGCACTGGCGGCGCGACGGTCTGGAACTGGAAGGCGGAGACGTCCTCACCGAATACCCCGCCGGCACGGTCGACTTCGATGCGGACCCGACGAACGTGCAGCACTATCTGGCGATCGCCGTACGGCCCGGCGACGCCGTCGAACTGGAGCGTCTCCATCCCGATCCGATCGGCCTTCAGGAGAGCCCGCCGTACGTCATCAAGCATCAGGGACGGCCGATCGGTACGGCTTCCGAGAAGTTCCGGACCGATCTCTACCGGTTCCTCAAGCGAGGTCCGACCTTCACTCCGCACGCCTTCCCGGCCGTAATCTCTGCCGTGCGCATCGACACCGTGGAAACCATCGCCGGCAACGAAGCCGCCGGCATTCGCGCCGGACTGAACCAACACGGCGTCTGGCTCGCGCCACGTCTGGTAGGTCTGTCGACCTTCACCTGGGACAAGAAGGAACCCGATGTCCAAGCACAGTGAGCACTACGCCTTCCGGACCGACCTCCTTGAGCAACTTCGCCTCGACATGGTCGGTCCGGTGGGCGGATCGGACGAGATTCTCAAGGACTCGCCGGTCACGCAATATGCCGCGGGCGTTCTCTATCCCCAGCGTCGCGACATCGCCGAGGTGGTCGAGGAGGCCGGCGAACGTGACGTCGACCTCTCTCCGGAGACCCGGGTGAAGGACGACGTCCCCGATACCGGCGTCTCGCTGGCCAACGATCAGGCGCCATCCTCCATGGGGCTGACCTTCGCGGTGAATCCGGAGATCTCGCCGACCATCACGGTAACGGTGACGGCTGCAGGCTACGACCCGATCGACAGCGCCGGGCGACCGGTCAAGGCACAGCGCGCCGAGCGCCGTGCCACCGAAGAGCAGGAACTACGCTGGCGACGGCGACACTTGGAGCTCGCCCCGTTCTCCATTGACGTGCGGACACCCGGCCAGATCAGTGAGATCCTCGGGCCTGGTGTCGAAGTTCGTGTACGGGTGCGCCGGCCGAAGGACGGGTCGGTCTCCATCACCGTCGCGCTCCTCAACGTGAACGAGGTCGAGAAATTCGGAATCCGGGACGCCTACTGCCTGTTCCAGCCGAAGATCCACATCACCGGTGCGGAGGGCACGAACCCCTTCGTGGAGCGGCCCGTCCCGGTTGGCGTGGACGAAGCGGAGATCAAGACGAACCGGCTGCTCTACCGCTACGCTCCAAACTTCGCCGCCGGGCACGGCTGCGCCGCCAACTGGGACTGGACACCGCCCGCTCCCCGCGATGAGGCCCTGCTCAAGGGCACCCCCGCCGCGGTGGCCGCGATCTGGAGCGAGTTCGTCCCCACGAAGGAAGTGCTGCTCACCGACTCCAACCCGGAGATCGACGACTCCGCCCTCCGCATGATCGATCTGGCACACAAGCCGGACGAAGAGATCCTGTCCGGGCTACGGGGCCTGGTGAACGGCTACCGGGCCTGGATCGCGGAGCGGGCCGAGGAGTCGAGACTGCTCGGCAACACCGACTACGCCGAAACCGCCCGGGAGCAAATCCGGCAGTGCGAACTGGCCTGCGATCGGATGGACGCAGGCATCGAGACGCTCCGACATGACCCGCAGGTCATGACCGCCTTCCGGCACGCCAACGAGGCCATGGCTGTGCAGCGGGCACGAACGCGTTGGATCAAAGGACAGAAGCAGGGCTTGCCGGATGCGGACAAGGGTAAGTGGCGCCCCTTCCAGATCGCCTTCCTGCTGCTTTGCCTGGACGGCATCGTTGACCCCGATCACGACGACAGGCGGACGGCCGACCTCCTCTGGTTCCCCACTGGCGGTGGCAAGACCGAGGCATATCTGGGCATTATCGCGTTCACCGTCTTCCTACGCCGACTACGCAAGGGCGAGCAGGGCGGCGGAGTCACCGCAATTATGCGGTACACCCTCCGCCTACTCACCCTTCAGCAGTTTGAACGCGCGGCCGCGCTGATCTGCGCCATGGAGATCATCCGTCGTCGGACGCCGAAGGAACTGGGCGAAGAGTCCATCTCCATCGGCATGTGGGTAGGCGCCGCCGCGACACCCAACAAGCTCAAGGACGCCGCCAGTAGCCTGAAGAAGCTGCGGGACGGTGGTGAACTGCACACGGAAAACCCGGTCCAGCTCCGCTTCTGCCCGTGGTGCGGTACCGCCATGGGCCCGGACGAGTATGAGGTGGACGTCGCAAGCTCAAAGATGCGCATCTTCTGTGCCGATTGGGAATGCGAGTTCCACCACGAGCTTCCGGTCCACGTCGTGGACGAGAAGATTTACGCGGTCCGACCCACGCTGATCATCGCGACGGTGGACAAGTTCGCGCAGATTGCCTGGCGTCCCGAAGTGGCGGCGCTTTTCAACCGCGATCGAGAAGGCACCGCTGCGCCGGAACTGATCGTCCAGGACGAGCTCCACCTGATCTCGGGCCCGCTTGGCAGCCTTACCGGTCTCTACGAGACCGCGATCGACGTCGCCGCCGACCAGCCCAAGGTGATCGCCTCGACTGCGACCATCCGCCGGGCCAAAGAGCAGGGCAAACAGCTGTTCAACCGGGAGGTCGCACAGTTCCCGCCCGCTGGCCTTGACGCCCGTGACTCCTGGTTCGCGGTGGAAACCCCCGCCAAGGACAAGGCATCACGTCTCTACGTGGGGTTGCTCGCGCCCAACACCAGTCAGGCGACCCTGCTGGTCCGCGCGTACTCGGCCCTTCTCCACCACGCGGCCCACATCGGGGGGCCCGACTCGGTCCGGGATGCCTACTGGACTCTGGTGGGTTACTTCAACAGCCTTCGGCTCCTGGCCGCCGCCGAACTCCAGGTCTTGGACGACGTCCAGGACCGGCTCAAGCTCTTGGCGGAGCGCCATGGCACCGAACTCCGGCGCGCCGACCAGCTCACCGAGTTGACCAGCCGCGTAAAGTCCAGCGATATCCCCAAGCGGCTCAAGGATCTGGAACGCATGCTTCCCGACGAGAGCGTCTTCGACACGGTCCTCGCCACAAACATGATCTCCGTGGGCGTCGACGTGGACCGGCTCGGCCTGATGGCGATCATGGGTCAGCCGCAGACCACGGCCGAATACATTCAGTCGAGCAGCCGCGTTGGTCGTCAGCACCCCGGACTGGTCGTCATGCTCTATAACGCCAACCGGTCCCGGGACCGTTCGCATTACGAGAGCTTCGTGCCCTACCACTCGGCGCTTTATCGACAGGTCGAGTCGACCAGTGTCACCCCCTTCTCGCCGCGCGCACGTGACCGAGCGCTCCATGCTGTCTTGGTGGGTATGGCCAGGCTCATCTACCCCGGGCTCAGGCTCAACGGTGCGGCGGCAGCCGTACACGAGTATGAGAGCCGGATCGAGGAGCTGAAGGACCTCATCCTGGTCAGGGCGGGCGCGGTTGACGAAGAAGAGCAGCCCGGCGTCGAGAAGGACCTCAACGACCTCATCGCCCACTGGTTCGATCTGGCCGACGAGAATCCGAAGTTGGTCTATGAGGCCAAGCCGAGGTTCAAACGGAGCGAGAGGCGTAATCCTGACGAGGCGCTTCTCTGCACCTTCACCGATACCGATCTCACCGAAGCCTTCCCCACCCTGTGGAGCCTTCGTGACGTCGATGCCGAATCCGACCTTTACCTGGAGCGATGAGCATGGCACTTCGTAGCGGACGAACCCGGCAGGCGGGTCGAAACGGCGAGGCCGAGGTCACCCGAAAGCCGCTGGGCGCGGTACGTCGGGCGCAGGCCATCACGACGTACGGTGTCGGCTCGGTAATCGCTATCGAGGATCAGTCGTACATCGTGAGCGGGCTGGACAGTTGGCGGGTCTGGCCGTCGGACAAAGTCTACGAGCCGCGGCTCCAGCACTGGCTCCAGGTCGCCAACTTCCAACTCCCCCCGGCGGACGAGCCGTCCTCCGGCGATGGGATCAGAGTCCGGCTCTTCCCCGAGATGTACTCCTGCGGCACCTGCAAGAAGCTCCAGGAGTTCAAGAGATTCGGTTCGCTGGCGAGCAGGAGCGTCTGCGGCGCCTGTGACAAACCGCTGACCCCGTCCCGATTCGTAATCGCATGCGAGAACGGGCATCTGGACGACTTCCCCTACTTCGAATGGGTCCACAAGAAGAGTGCGCCCACCCGTGAGGTGGACCAGCAAACCAAGCATGAGCTCACGCTGGAGAGCAGCGGCCAGACCGCCTCGCTTCGGTCCGTCGTGATCAAGTGTTCGTGCGGAGTACCGCCGGCGTCGCTGGAGGGCGCTTTCGGCGGTGGAGCGATGTCCGCGCTCGGCATCAAGTGCAAGGGGCGGCGGCCGTGGCTCGGGCGTGATGCCAAAGAGCCCCAGTGCATCGCGATACCCCGGACGCTGCAGCGAGGTGCGTCGGCCGCATGGTTCTCGATCACCCGCTCCGCCCTGTCCATCCCGCCTTGGTCGCAGACCCTGCAGCAACGGTTGAACGAGCACTACAACTGGCTCGCCAAAAAGCTGGAGCGTGGGCTGCCCGAGTCGGAGATTCTCGAAGACATCAAGGAACACCCCCACCTGACGGACGATGGTCGGTTTCCGCCGGAAGCGGTGCTGGCGGCTGTCCACCGACGTCGGGAACTGGAAGCGAGCGCCCTGCCCGACTCCGACGAGGCAGCCATGTTCGAGTCGGCCAACAAGCTCAGGCAGGAAGAGTACAACCACCTCTACGACGGCACCGGGAGCGTTGCGCGCGACGAAAACTTCGAGTGCATGCAGGCTCCCGGTGACGGGAGTGCCCTGCCGTACGGCATCAACCGTTCCATGCTGGTGAAACGCCTACGCGAGGTACGAGCACTGGAGTCGTTCACCCGGGTCACCATGCCCGACCCTGCGGGCGGCGACACCCGCCGCGCCGCGATGGCCAACGGCACAATGGACTGGCTACCTGCGATCGAGGTCAGCGGCGAGGGCGTTTTTCTCGCCATCGACGAACACCTCGTCCGGGCGTGGGAGCAGCGCCCCGGGCCGGTAAGACGCGCTCAACAGATCTGGCTCAACCACACCGCGATCCTGCGCGAGCGCGCAGAACGGGCCGGGAGCACCAAACTCCCCGGTGACATCAAGTCCCCGGTAACCCCTCGATACGTGCTCCTTCACACCCTCGCGCACGTGCTGATCAACGAGTGGAGCCTGGACTGCGGCTATCCGGCCGCGGCACTGCGTGAACGGCTATACGTCGACCAGGACATGGCCGGGGTGCTCATCTATACCGCGACCAGCGACTCGGCCGGTTCCCTGGGAGGTGTTGTCGCTCAAGGCGAGCATCGCAAACTGTACGAGACCCTGGAGTCGGCCCTGACCCGCACGGAATGGTGCTCGCAGGATCCCCCGTGTATGGAGTCCGAGGCCAGCGGTATCGACAGCCTCAACCTGGCGGCTTGCTACGCCTGCGTTTTGCTGCCCGAGACCAGCTGTGAGACCAACAACGTCTTCCTGGATCGGGCCATGCTGGTCGGCACTCCGGACGACCCGGCGACCGGTTTCTTCTACAAGGGTGACTGAGCAAGTGCTCTCCCGGCCCGATCGTGATAGGTCGGGCCGGAGCCGAGACATGAGGAGGGGCGCGATGCCACGTCTGGGCATCCATCAGGACTTCCTGCAAGATCTCATTCGGCTGGACCGCCCTATCCAGCAGAAGGTCATCGACACGATCGCCAAGTTCGAACAGACCGCACACGCCGGGGCACATTTGGAAAAGCTCAACGACATCCGCGATCAGCGATTCAAGAGCATCCGGATCAACCGCAAGTATCGCGGTATCGTCCTGGTTCCAGAGTCGGGCGACACCTTCACCCTGCTGCGTGTGGACAATCACGACGAAGCTTATGAGTGGGTCCGAAATCGGCGCGTCTCGGTGAATATGGTCACCGGCCATATGGAGATCCGTGATGACGCGATCATCGACGACACGATTGAAGGACTGACGGGGGCTCCCGTCGAGTCCACACGTCCGCTCTTCGAACATGTCTCCGACGCCGACCTGATTCGGCTGGGCATCGACGACCAGATGCTCAGGTTCGCCCGGATGCTCACCCACGTGGACATGCTGGAGGCGCTGGACGGCAAACTGCCGCAGATTCAGTACGACGTGCTCTTCGGCCTGGCCGCCGGCATGTCGCCGGAAGACGTCTGGACCGACGTGGTAGGCGCCGCCGTACCGGAAAAGATCGATCCGGAAGACCTCATCGCTGCCACCCAGCGGATGCCGCACAAGGTGGCGCTGGTGGAAGGGCCGGACGAACTGATGGAGCTGTTCGCCAAACCCTTCGCGAGATGGCGGGTCTACCTGCACCCGTTGCAACACGAAGCCGCCTTCCGGACGTACACGGGCGCCGCTCAGGTGATCGGCGGCCCCGGCACCGGCAAAACCGTGGTGGCACTCCATCGCGCCCGACACCTGGCCCAACAGGGCGGCCGGGTATTGCTGACCACCTTCACTGCAACGCTGGCCCGCTCGCTGGCCGAATCGCTGCGGCTGCTGGAAACCGACGACGAGGTGCTGGCCCGCATCGACGTATTGACCGTTGACCAGGTGGCCCGACGGCTGGTGGACGAGCACGTCGGGAAGTTCACGCTTTTGCGCGACGAAGAGGAGAAGGAGATCTGGCGGCGGATCACCCGGCGTCGGAGCCTGGACTTCACCGAAAAGTTCCTCCATGAGGAGTGGCGGCAGGTCGTTCTCGCACAGGAAATCACCTCCTCCGACGACTACCTGTCCGCACGTCGAACCGGGCGCGGACGACGACTCGGATCACTGCAGCGTGCCCAGATCTGGCGGGCCATCGCCGAGTTCGAGCAGGAGTTGACCGAGCACAACTACCGCACCTTCGAGACGATCTGCGTCGAGGCGAAGCGTGTGCTGGACGAGCTGGACACCCGGCCGTACGAGCACGTGATCGTGGATGAGGCCCAAGACCTCCACCCGGTGCGTTGGCGAGTGCTCCGGGCCGCAGTCGCCGAAGGCCCGAACGACCTGTTCATCGCCAACGACACTCACCAGCGGATCTACGACAACCGCGTCTCCCTCAACTCGATCGGTGTTCAACTCGCGGGCCGATCCACCAGATTGAAGATCAACTATCGGACCACCGAGGAAATCCTTACGTGGAGCTGCGCCATGCTGGCCGGCGAGAAAATCGACAATCTCGATGGTCGGCGGGCAAGCCTGACCGGTTGTCGCTCCGAGGTCCACGGCGCCAAACCCGAGCTGTACGGCGCGCCGACCAAGAATGCCGAACTGGCGCACCTGGTCGAGGCCGTACAGGCCTGGCTCGACGCCGGAGTGCAGCCGGAAGAGATCGGGATTGCGGCCCGCTCCGAAATGCTGGGGCAGTCAGCCGCGGAAGCCCTGGTCCGCGCCGCCATCAACGCGTGCTATCTCTCACGCGACCGTGACGGCGTGAACGGCCACGTCCGGATTACGACCATGCACCGGATGAAGGGCCTGGAATTCCGCTGCGTAGCGGTGATCGGCGTCAGCGCCAATCAGTTGCCCGCCGCGAACGCGGTCACACCGCCGGAAGAGGACGCAACCACCCACTGGAACGACCTCCAGCGGGAACGCTGCCTGCTCTTCGTGGCCAGTACCCGTGCCCGCGAACGCCTCCATGTCTCCTGGCACGGTGACCCCAGCCCGTTCCTCAACCTCGCCAGTGGCTGACGATCGCCGCGATCTCCTCATCCGAGATCGCGGCGAGTCTGATCTCGTATGGCACCCTGCCTCTGCCAGCCAGGAACAACCCTGTGCCCGGACGCAGTGACTCGGCCCCCACGCGATCGAGAATGCTCACGCTCTCCTCGGCCGTGGCCACGGGAAGGGACAACCGGGCCGAGAAGTAGCCCTTGATCCGGCCACTAAGTTCCCTCTGGGAGGGCACAGCCGTACGAGCGATGACATGAAACCCCACCGCGCGACCTTCTCTGGTCAGTTCTGTGATCGCTTCACTGTCGCCGACCTCGGCCAGTTCGTCGATGACCACGACCACGTCCGGATGGGCCAGCTCGGTGTCGCCGAGCGCGCCGATGGGGGTCGGTGCCCTGGCTTCGCGCACCTCTCGGTTGAACTGCTCAGTCGTACGGCAGCTCCGTGCGGTCAGATCGGCGTAGCGACACTCCACCTCGGCCAGCGCCCAGTTGAGGGGGGCACTCTTGGCCTGCTCGACCAAGTGGGGGAGAGCCGTGAAGGGACCCATCCGGCCGGACACCACCAGACGGAGATGTTTCGGATGGCATCGCATCGCGAGCGAGGCGACGATGCTCCGAAGAGGGTCCAACTGCCCCCCGCTTCCACCGATCAGGAAATGCGGTGATTCGTTGAGCTTCAGGAAGGCGGGTATTCCATCATCGGCGCGGCCGAGGCCTACCAGCAGAGAGTCGCCGTCGGGCGCTTCACGGAGAAGGTCACCAAGGCTGAGCAGGTCGGGATCCCGATGGGGCACTTCGACACCGATCGCCACCACGCCCGGCAGGGGAGACGTTGACCGTTCCATGGGCACGAGTCGGGTTCCACTGTTGTTCACGGCCGCGGCGAAGTCGGCGGTCAAAGCGAAGACCGCGGCCGTCGGCGTCGTGGGACCGAGCCGTACCTCAAACCGGGTCAGCTGAGGCGTCCGGGTGTACCCGGCGACCTTGGCATCGATCCGGTCCTGATGGAGGACCTCATCGATGGCTTTGGCCATGGCGTCATCGGCGTCAGTGTGTCTGCGCTCGGGCGTGCCGGACTTCAAAAGCCGGCCGGGCGGAAGACGATCAACCTTCTTGTCCGCATCTTTGGGAGCGGGTGGGCGCATGGCCCGGAGCAAGGTGGCCACCTCGGCGGCCGACTGCGGGCGCTCCTCCGGCTTCTTGGCGAGGAGTCGGAGGATCAGCTCCTCCAACGGGGACGGGATATCGCCGCGGATGTCGCGAGGGGGCGTTGGTGCCTCGGTGGCGTGCTTGAAGAGGATCTGCCAGACGTTCCCGTGGAAGGGCCGATCACCGGTAACCATCTCGTAGAGCACGCACCCCAGCGAATAGAGGTCGCTGCGCTCGTCCGGCGCGCCGTCGGTCTGTTCGGGTGCCGCATAGGCCGGAGTACCGGCATGCATTGTGGCCCGGCCCTTGTCGATGACCCTGGCGATGCCGAAATCACAGATCTTCGGTCGGTCGCCCGGCAGGAGCATGATGTTCGCGGGCTTGATGTCGCGGTGGATGACCTTCTTGTCGTGCGCGGTGGTGAGCGCCTCCGCCAGGCGGATCCCGATGGTGATAACCCGCTCGATCGGAAGGCCGTTCAGGGCCTTGGACATGACTTTCGCCAGGTCCTTGCCGTCGAGGAGCTCCATCACGAAGAACAGTTGCCCGTTGTCCTCGTCAGCGTCGTGGACGACGACGATGCCGGGGTGCTGGAGCTGGCCGCAGAGCTTGGCCTCAGCGCGGAAACGATCTATTCGTCGCGAGTCGGGTTCCACGTGGTTGGGGAAGACCTTTACGGCGACCTCGCGGTCCAAGCGAAGGTCAAAACCCTGCCAAACTTCACCCATGGCCCCGGCGCCCAGCTTCTTGCCCAGACGGTACCGGCCGGCCAATGTGACACCGCCAAGCACGGCGTCCTCCCATCTGATCAAGACGTCTCCGATGCGGATCGTAGTCGGTCCATGCGCTGTCGTCGCTATTGCAGGCGCATGAGGGTTCCTGGACAACGTAGGCATGCCGAACTTGATGCCTTCCACACTGGCGGTCATATGCGCGGTGACGCAGGGCACTGACCGGCCCTGGCACGCTTCCGCGCCGAGATAGCCTGGTAAGAGAAGGTTGAGACTTCACGACACCAGCCAAAAGCGTCCGATATCCTTATCGATCATGACTACCGCTCAGCCTGTTCCTCGTGATGAAGGTGTCTCGCGTCGGATGCGCGCGCAACGCGAGTTCGATACCGGCATCGAGGTCGAGCTGCGCAAGCTGCTATGGCGCCGAGGTCTGCGCTACCGGGTTCATGCCCAAGTCATCCCGGGCACCCGCAGGAAAGTGGACCTGGTCTTTCCCGGAGCTAAGGTTGCTGTTTTCATCGACGGCTGCTTCTGGCATGGGTGCCCCAGGCATTACACGGCGCCGGCGAACAATAACGACTGGTGGTTGAATAAGATTCATAAGAATCGGACACGCGACATAGACAGCTTCAAACGCCTGCAGGCGGCCGATTGGCGTGTAATCCGGGTGTGGGGCCACCAGGATCTAGCCGTCGCAGCTGACAGAATCGAAGCAATCGTCCGAAGCCGTCGATGTTGATGAAGGCGAAAGAATTTTTGTGCAGTCCAAGATGGCTGCCTTATCTTACACGGGCCGCGCTTTTGATGAACCCCCGATTTGATGGACTGCTCGGTCGGCCAGATGTGGTTCAATGTGCCGCCCCGCAAATCTGCGTGCGAAACAGCAGCCTGGCAACTTTCACGCGAAGCGCAAAGCTACTGCAAGTTGGTCAACTTGCGGCAGGCTCCTATGTCCGGCCAACGGCTCTCCGCCTTATTCGCCCGTAGACATTGACCACTCCAGTGGTCCTTTAGTAGTCGGGGTTCAGCCTCCTGAGGGCTTCATCCCAGTCGTAGGGGACCAGGGCGTACGTCTGGAGTAGGAAATCCTCCAAGTCATGGCGCAGGATCCAAGCTTGAAGCGGATCCGTCCAGGGAAGCTGAATAACGGCCTGTAGCCACCCGAAGCCCACGTCCTGCAGGCAAATGTCCTTACAGGAGCAGCCGTCGGGCGAACATACGCGGTTGAGCCCGGCGGCGACGGTATCCCGAGGGATAAAGAAAGCTGCGAGCTGCGGAACGTGCACATATACATCGAACGGCGCCTCGGTGTCGTCGTACCTAAAGAACGCAGACAGCTTCGTGCTGTCAGCGTCGAGGTAGAGAGGAACGCATGTCGTAACTCTCGCCATGGAAGCTCCCTTGGCTTGGTCGGTGGAGGTCGGAGGGTTCTTAGCCCTTACTGCGGCTGCCGAGAGCGCTGGCCTGGTTTGCCAACCAAGTCAGAGGTACGGACTGATCGATTTCTCCCTTAAAAGCGAATCTGGGCGGCTCCTTCTGCAGATTATTGGCACTGCAAGTAGGCCCCTCTTGGGGCCTGGGTAGAACGGTATTCGGGCAAGGTGAATCAACGCGCTCGGACCGGATCAAACGTAAGATCTCGACCTTACTCCGGAAAGGTACCGTACATCTTGCCCAGCCGCATAGTGGGGTTTTGTCCAGTTTGATCATTGGTGGGGCCAAGCGTGATTATTTGTCGGAAAACTCGTCCCAAAAATGTTGGCGAGCGCCGTGCGGTGGGTCAGGGGAGAGCCTGCTGAGGCCTTGACCGTTGGTTCGGGCGCGACCGTTTCAGAGGTTGAGGTAACGACGCCGAGCGAGAAAGATGGCCGACACCGTAAGTTCGCCTGCGCCTGGCATCAGGAGCGGGGAAGGTCGGGTCGGAGGCGTTGTGTGGTCTAAGGGGTTCAAGCGGATCGGTCGTGGCGGTGCTCCGCCACGGACGTGCGGCGCCGGGCGGGCACGGACGAATAACTCGCGGGCGCGAGGGTGGGTCTGGCCCGGTAAGTGATTGGGGGATCGACGCTCGTATTGAGTTTTGCCTGTGCACGCCTTTGGGCAGCTTGCTCGTGTGACCCCATGGGGAGAGGCTTGGCGGGGGTTGGATGGCTCCCAGTTGGTCGCTAGCCCAGGGCGCCTTCGGTGCGTGGGGACGCGCGCATAGGGAGAATGCCTATTAGGTTATGTCAATGCACGTTTGACAGGGTTTTGGTGTGTCAAATATATGCTGATAAGAGCCGTTCGCAACTACCTATTGCCCTCAAGTCCGATAGTCCTAATCCTGGGCATCGGATAAGTTTCCTTGGGGCCCTATCCGCACCTTCTCTCCGGTTATCGACCCTACTGGGATCTTCAATGAGGCATAGCGTCCTGTTATCAGCATCTGGGCCTGGAGAAAGCGTGCTATTGATATAGGGTGGGCCACTCCTTGTGGCCGTGGCTTGAGCTGTGGTTAAGCGGCGTCGTGGTATTCGTTGATCGTGCCTGTGGCGACGAATTTTCGGCGGATGAATCGCAGATTGCTCACATCGCGGACGGACTGCGTGTGCAGTATGGCCAGAAGGTGCGCTCCCACCTACGGTTCAGAACTCGCTCAAGCTCTTTAGTCCGCGCGATGGCCCGCTTGCCACATGTGGTGGCAGCGTTGGCATCGGTAGACGTTCCAGTCGACGTAGTGCCATGGTGCGGAGGTGTCGTCAGCGGCGACTTCTGGGTCGTCGTAGGCCCAACCCCGGTAGGCGCCGATGTCGACGTCTGCGGCTCCGCAGCGTCGGCACGGGCTGCGGGGTGTCCGCGACCACTGCTGATCACAGGTGGTACACATCAGGCGGATGCGTCCGTCAGGCAGCGGGCTGCCGCGCACCTCGTCTTCTGATCCACACACTGGGCAGTCCAAATCAGTGCGTGGCCCTGTCGGCAAGGTCTCGCGAGGAATGAGCTGCGGCATGCCGTACCTATCGATTTGAATGTCAAAGGCGCGTCGCACGCCGGGCGCCACTGCCCAGAACACCGTCGCACCGAGCCTCGACAGCGCGGCGATCTTACGCTGTGTTGTACTCATCGGCGCTGTGACCTGGCGCGCCGTCGCGGTACGCATCTGGTCGAGCATTCGGTCCAGTGACGCGTTATCGCGCTTGGCCTCTGCTACCACCACCGGCCGTCCAGTGTCGTCAAAGGTCCCCAGGTCAAACGCGTCGTACTCGAACGCCACCCGCCGTGCCGGCCAGCGATGCTCGGTCACCAACTCGGTGAAGGCCGCGATTTGCACCAGGTACTCGCGATTGAGCGATGGGGCGGGACCTCGTGAGAATAGGTTGTACGGCCCTTTGCCGGGTGCCGCGCCGGCGAGCCGGAACACTCCATCGGGTTGTATGTCCACCAGCCCCGCGCCGACAGCGTGGATCAACCCGTTGGCCTCGTTTAAATCGAGTGGCGGGTGCAGTCGTAACGCCTGAGCGGACAGGCCTCGCTCACGGGCGAAAGCCGACGCCCAGTTGTCCAGTTGGGTACGACAGGCTGCGAGGAGATCATCCATGGGTACTCCCGATGTCCTGCCTCACCCTAAACCGGCCAACCGACGATGCGTGCTGGATGTCTTCCGGCTGCTGGCCGCATACGTGCTCTTCCGCCCGCGCTCGCGTACGTACGGTGCGCGGCTGACACCGTGCTCGGTCCGTGCTCGCACGCCGTTAGGGACCGATACGGTTCAAGAACACGTCCATCATGGCATGACAATCCAGAAACGCGACTCCACCAATCTCGGGGCAATTCATCCAGTGCGGAGCCTTGGCGGCGTCCTCCAAGAAAGTCGGGGCGGTTCACATACGGGACAGCAGTTCAGCCTTCCGCCGTGACCTGTTCGATCATGGGAGCTTGTACGGCGGCCAGCACGGCGGCGGCGAAGGGCAGGGAGTGATGCGTGGCTCCCCAGCCAATGCCGAACACCACGGAGGCGGGATCGTTGT
>NZ_JBEXYU010000060.1:0-26547 GCF_040631115.1 Nonomuraea sp. NPDC005692
GCAGTAATCGTCATCTAGCTCATCGCTACTTTGGGGCATGGGACGCCTTCAGGAGCAGGACGTCTGAGGCGGGGCAATGTAACTCAACGTTGCGTCTCAGGTCCGCTACGTCGCGATCTCCGCACGGGCCGTGCGCAGACGCCGGCAGTCGTAGCCATAATCGGCCTCGGCCATCGAGCCCTCCCCGCTGCGCGCTGAGCGGTGCCAGGATGTCACGACCGCGTCTGAACAAACCATGGAGACGGACGCTTCAGCAGTTTGTTCAGGCCGAACCGGCAGAGTTGCTGCTACCTGCGGGATGTCCCGCCATCGCCCTGTGCCCGCTCGAGGCCGTCACTACCCCAGACAGAGGGTGGCGCGTCCACGAGGACGACGTCGAAGGCGCCGACACCGACGGCGGCCTGCCCCTGCGGGGCGGTGTCCATGATGAGCGTGCGCTGCCCATGGTCTGTCACGAAAGCGCTCAGATTGACCGCAGCCGTGGTCTTGTCCTCGCCGCCGCGGTGGAGGGCGGCAAGGGCCAGTCCGACCGCTCGTGGTGTATCCATGAGAGCAGCGTACGCTTCGGCCGATGTCGTGATGGATGCATCTGGCGATGTTGTTGTGGTCGACCTTCGGGTGCGCTTGAAGCATGATCTCCCGGGGCGGCGTACCGCGCAGATCAGTTCCGGACCTGCTTCACCTTCGCCTCGCGAGCCGCTGATGTCCTCAGTGTGCGCCGAGGCAGCCGCTGCCCGCCGCGACAAGAGCGAGGCCGGCATCCGCGCCGAGCTGGCCGAGCGCCGCGTCCGGGCAGCCCGGGACGAGCAGGAGGCCGCCGAGCGGGAGCAGCGCCGAGTCCGGCAGAATGCCGGCGGCCGGGTCGAGGCCGCCAAGGAGGACGCCCGCGACGCCTGGGCTCAGGTGGCCGAGCACGAACGCGCCCGGGGCGCGACCGAGCAGGCCCGCGACGACGCCCTGGGCGAGCGGGATCAGACCCAGGCCGAGCAGCACCGGACGTCCGCCGCAGCGCCGACCACCCAGGCAGCCGGGGCCGGGCGCCGCTCGGCGGCTGGCCGGGCGAAGAAGGCCGGCCCGACGCTGCTGGACGCCGGAGCGCCCAAGGCGCCCGGGGGCCCGGCTCGGGTCGGGCCAGTAGCTCGGTCACGGTGTCGTCCCGGGGGCGGCATGGTCGTCTGGATGCTCACGCGCAGGCGTGGTGGCGCGGTCGTAGGCGGCGCCGAGGGCCCGCAGCACGGCGTCCCAGTCCAACAGGGCGCGCGTCGGTGGCCAGGGTGCCGTGCAGCTCACTCTTGACCGCGATGCTGTCGCCGGTGAGCTCCACGTCCAGCAGATCGCGCGGGCCGCCGTAGCTGTCGCCGTGCTCGTCGGCGGTCAGCAGCTCGGCGGTGACGCGGGTGGTCAGGCTGTCGCCGAGCGCGGTGCGGTTCTCGCGATCGGCGGCGCGGTCAGCGGCCAGCGTGAGCACGGGCACGCCAGCGGCCAGCAGCGCACGGGCACGGGCGGCGGCGGTGGCGGTGGAGTCGCTGACCTGGCCCAGCCCCTCCATCAGCGCCGCGTGGTCGCCGGACCGGTCGGCAGCGTTGAGCAGGAACGCCAGAGCTTTGGCCAGTTGCCAGGCGATCTCGGCATACGGGTCGGACTGGTTCATCGGCTGCGACAGTGCGCCGTACAGCGCGTCGCTCACGGTACGCAGCTCGGGCAGCGCTGCGTGAAACTCGGCGCCGGGAACAGCGGCTGGGCCGGGCGCGGGGGTCGAGCTGGTCATGACGGCTCCGAGGGGGCGCTGGGGGTGCTGGTGACCGTGCGGAGCAGCTGGCCGGCCGTGTGAGGGTACTTCTTACGCAACGCTGCAAACCGGGCCTTGGCCTGGGCCGCGGTTACGGCGGTGGGAGCGGGCAGGCTGTGGCTCAGCAGCTCGGCGATCTGTTCCCAGGTGCGGCCGCGAGCGCGGGCGGCGTGCAGCACGATCAGCTCGCGCTGCACGGCGGCGGTGCGGGCGTCGACGATCGCCATGAGGGCCGCGTCCACGTCCTCGTCACTGATCGAGTCGTAGCCGAGCAGGCGGCGGCCGAAGTCCGCTTCCTCCTCCAAGGCCAGGGCCACCAGGGACACCGCGCGCTGCGGGTCCACCCAGTAATGCGACTGCGTGCGGGCGGCCTGCTCGCGCTCGGCGTCATCCCCCTGGCGTTGGATGAGCCTGCGCAGCGCCTCACGGCGCTTGTCGAGGTTCATGGGACGGCCGGAGCGTCGATAGGGGTGTCGAGGCGAGCGGCGCTGGACGGCGGGCAGAACCCGACGATCCGGTCAGTGGCGCCGGACATGCTCGGATGGTTGCGGGAGCTGAAACAGGACGTCTTCGGCGACTTCTTCCTCACCGACAAGCCGGTCCTGCTGCGCCCTGCCATCACCGACGAGTTGTGGCAAGGGCCGGCCCAGCACAGCGTAACCATCGACGGCACCCTGGCCGAGTGGTCGCTGGACGCTCTCGGTTGGCTGGCCGCGCTTCTCGCCGAAGCGGGCCGTCATCATCAGCTCGACTCCCCACTCATGCTGTCAGTAGCTCTTATCCTCGATTCGGCATCCACTTCCTGAACGTTGGTTGCCAGTCACGTCGCATGAGAGTGAAGCCAGTCAACGGTGGCGATCAAGGGCAGCATCTCTGAACTGCGACCGGCGCGCACTACAGGGACCGGCGGTCGCCCACGGACTCCGACGGGCGCAGTGCGGAAGATCGAGTGACGAGCGTGAACCAGCCCGTTCTCAGCTTCTCCGGGCTGCTCGCCGCGACCCCGGCGCGCCGCAGTGCCGACTGCGGCCGCGCTCGATCGGGTGGGCTCTGCGCGGACCCCGGGCGGAGGGCCCGGCGAGCCTCTTGCCAGGATGATCTGTATGTCTCTAGGTGAACCGTCACGCGCCCTTTTGATCATCGGCACGGTGGGAGCAGGTAAGACCTCTGTCGCGGACATGGTGGGCGACCTGCTCGCCGATGCTGGGGTCGCCCATGCTGTCATCGACCTGGATGCCCTTCGCCGAGCCTGGCCCCCCAGACCCGGTGATCGTTTCAACTTCGAGGTGGCCGTGCGGAATCTGCGCTGCGTCGCTGGGAATTATCTGGAGGCTGGGGCCGTCCGACTCGTCTTGGCAGGTGTCGCCGAGACCAGCGAGGAGCGCCGGCGGTATGCGGAGTCGGTGGGGATCGAGTTGGCCGTGTGCCGGCTCCGGGTGGAGCTCCCTGTCGTTCGGCAGCGCCTGGCTCGGCGCCACCAAAATGAGAAGGAGGCTCTGCGGTGGCATCTCGACAGGTCGGATGAGCTTGACCGGATTCTGGAAGAGGCTCAGGTCGAAGACGTTGTCGTCGAAGCCGGCGAGGGTTCTGTGTCCGAGGTGGCCGCGGCCGTGCTGAAGGCCGTCGGCTGGAGCTGATTGTCCCTGAGAAGGCCATGTACGTGCTGCCCGCCCGCCCGGCGGGTCTGACGTTCGTGCGTACCAGGTGCTGGCGGCGGGAGGCGCGGCACCGAGCCGGTGCGACCTAGTCGATCATCGCACCGGCGAGATCCCCTTCGACGCGGCCAAACGCTTCAGGCAGCCATCTCGCAGGAGGCGGCGGCTGGACCATCGCGGTGACCAACCGGCCGGGCCCGGACACATCACCCTGCACGCCACGGCCACCGGCCTGGGGGAGCGGCTCAAGCACACCATCACCTGGGCTTACACCGTCCAGAACTGATCATCTGCGACGCCCGCCGTCCACCGGTTGGCGGGCGTCCACTTGGCACGCCGTAAAGCGACCTGGCCAGGAAGTTGATCGAGAATCGGTTCGCCGGTGGCTCAGGGAGGCACCGGTCACGACGCTTCCTCGATCATGACCCCGACTGGCTTGGCCAGCTCGGCCAGGTCGGCGAAGAAGCGCTGGGGATCGATGACCGCTTCCGGCGGGTGGACTCCTGGACGACGGTGCCGTCAAGCAGTTGGGCGAGCCCGGCGGCCGCCGGGATCCCGGTGGCTTCGGACATGTTCTTCATCAGCCCGCCCGTACTGACCAGATGGGCCAGGACCGTGAGCGGGCGACCGTTCCTGGTTCCTGTGGCGGCGGCGAAGAACGGCGGCAGCGAGCCGGGCGCGCTGAACCTGACGGCGCGCACGGCGGCTCGCAGAGCGCGACGCATCGTGGGTTTCGCCAGGTCCGCGGCGGCCGTCTCGTTGGTGAGTCGGCCGCTGTCCAGGTCGCTGCGGAGGACGTCCAGATACGCTACGGTGCCAGGCGTGATGACCATGAGGTTGGCCGCGTCTCCGGTGGGCCGATAGCTGCGTTGCAGGGTCACCGGTTCGGGGTGACCGACGGTGTACGCGGTGCCCTTGCGGCCGCCCGGCAAGGTGAGCGCGACCGGACGCAGCGGCTGCCGCTGCACAAGCTCCCCGTTGCTCACCACGGCAATCGTTCCTCTGATCTGCTGCATCCAGTGCACGGCGGCCGCGATCGGACGACCGTCCGGACCGCGTAAATCGGTATCGTCGGCGCCAGCTCCGGGCACGTCGACGGGCCAGGCCGTGTAGAGGTCGGTCACGGTGTCGAGCCGGGTGACCGCCCTGGCCGCGAGCAGGTTGCTGATTCCCGGGCTTGCGCCCATCCCGATCACGGCGCACACCCCTGCCACACGGGCGTCGGCGTCGAGATCGAGCATCTCCAGCGTGGGTTCCCAGTCATCGCAGATGTCGAGGTAGTGCGTACGAGTACGGATCGCCGCCCGCAACACCCCCAGGCCGAACCGGTAGTACGGGCCGACGGTGTTGAGAACGATGTCGGCCTCCTTCAGCGCCGCGTCAAGCTCGGCTTCGTCGGTGACGTCGACCTCACGCGCGCTCATCCGCACCCCCGAAGCGCCTAGTTCCTGGGCAAGTCGCGCCGCCGCGTGCGCGTCGCGGTCGGCGACGACGATCTCTTGGACGCCGGGCAGCCCGGTGGCCACACGCACCGCGACCCGGCCCATCGCACCGGCTCCGCCGAGGGCGAGGACTTTCATCAGCCACTCCCTGAAGAATGATGACTATAACGATCGTTGTGGTTACGATCGAAGATGTGACGAAAGTATCACTTGCGATACTGATCCGCGAGCGGCCGATGAGTCGGATTCTCGCCGTCGAGGCGCTGAGCGCCCTGCCGATCGGCGCGCTGACCCTGCCCTTCTCGACGCCGGACCGCGACATCGTGCCCGACTGGGTTCAGCTTCTCGGGCTGACGATGCTCGTCGTGCTGTACGGCACCGCGCTGTGCACCTGGCGCCTAGTGATGGTCGGCGGGCTGCGTCCGTCGCCGATGACCTGCCGGCGGGTGCGCGACGATCGGCGACTGCGGCTTCTCGTGCTGTGCTACCCGCCCGTCCTGGCGATCCTCCTGGCCCTCCCGCCCACTTGGACGGCGTTCTGGTTCGGGCTGACGCTGGCCACAGTGGTCGGCGGAGCGGTCTCGTTGATCCGCATCACGATCATGCTCAACGCTTCCAGGGCGTGATTCGCCTGCTCTCTCGCGTTCACGACGCTGGCGGACCACCGCCGGCTGTAGCGCGCCCGCCGCGGGGGCCCCTGGATAAGGCCGTGTGAGGAGCCGAAGCTGCCACGCATTCAAAGCGCGTATTCTGCTACTATCGTTCTTATGACGAACGTTCTAATCTCGAAAGAGATGCGGCATGTGGACGTGCTGGTCATCGGAGCGGGCCTATCAGGTGTCGGCGCCGCCTGGCGGTTGCGCAAAACCGGCCGTACCTACGCGGTGCTGGAGGCCAGAGCCCGCTTCGGGGGCACGTGGGACCTGTTCCGCTACCCGGGCGTCCGCTCGGATTCAGACATGTTCACCCTGAGCTACCCCTTCCAGCCGTGGCGGGAGAGCAAGTCGCTGGCGGACGGCGACAGCATCCGCCGCTACATCGAGGAGACGGCTCGCGAGCACGGGATCGACCGGCACATCCACTGCGGCGTCAAGGCGGTGGCCGCCGCATGGTCCTCGAAGCAGTCCCTGTGGGTGGTGGAGACCGAGGAGGACGGGCAGGCCCGGGTGTGGACGTGTGCGTTCCTTTACGTCTGCGCCGGCTATTACGACTACGAGCACGGCTACCAGCCGGACTTCCCGGGCCTCGACGCCTTCACCGGCCGGTTCGTGCACCCGCAGTCCTGGCCCGACGACCTCGACGTGACCGGTGAACGAGTGGTCGTGATCGGCAGCGGCGCCACCGCCGTCACGCTCATTCCCGCGCTGGCCAGGACCGCGAAGCGGGTCACGATGATGCAGCGGTCGCCCACCTACCTGGCCTCCTTGCCCGAGGTCGACCGCGTGGCCGACGCGCTGCGCCGATGCCTGCCCGCCCGGCTCGCGCACGCGGTGATCCGCGGCAAGAACGTGCTGAACAGTCAGCTGACCTACTGGCTGAGCCGGCGATTCCCGGAACAGACCAAGCGGCACCTGCGCGCGGCCATCCTCCGACATCTGCCGGATTCCGGCTATCTGGACCGGCATTTCACCCCCCGCTACCAGCCGTGGGACCAGAGGCTGTGCGTCGTACCCGACGGCGACTTCTTCCGTGAGGTGACCGCCGGCCGAGCGGCCGTGGTCACCGACAAGATCGCCCGGTTCACGGAGCACGGAATCGTGCTGGAGTCGGGGGACACACTTGAGGCCGGCGTGGTCATCTGCGCGACCGGCCTGTCGCTGATCCCCCTCGGCGGGATCAGCCTCTCGGTGGACGGGCGCACCGTCGACCTGCCCAAGACCACTGCCTACCGTGGGCTGATGCTCAGCGGCGTCCCCAACCTCGCCTTCTGCGTCGGTTACACCAACGCCTCCTGGACGCTCCGTGCCGACCTGTCCTCCCGCTACGTCGTCCGCCTGCTCGACCACATGAGACGGCGCGGCCACACCGTCGCGATGCCCGCCATGCCTCCGGACGAGATCAGGAGGCCGCTGCTCGGCCTGACCTCCACCTACATCGCGCGCGCCGCGCACCTGTTCCCGCAGCAGGGCGAGCATGCCCCCTGGACGGTCGGCCAGAACTACCTGCTCGACCGGGCCAGGTTCCCCTTCCTCAACATCCGCAAGGGAATGGTGTTCGATGACTGATCCGACCGGCCGCCGGGTGGTCGCCCTCGGCGGCGCTGGGGCGATGGGCCGCCCCGCGGTCGAGGTGCTGGCCACCCGCCGGGACCTCGCGGAACTGGTGATCGCCGACCGCGACCTCGCCGCCGCCGAACGGCTCGCCGCGCTGGTAGCGGGCACGGGCACCCCCTCTGTCGTCCCGGTCGCCGTCGACGCGGCCGACCCTGTGGGGTTGCGCGACCTCTTCCGTGACGCTGACCTCGTCGTCAACACCACAGGCCCCTTCTTCCGGCTGGGAGTGCCCGTCCTGCGGGCCGCGATCGACACACGGACTCACTACGCCGACATCTGCGACGACTGGGAACCGACGCTGGACATGCTCGCGCTCGACGCCGAGGCGCGCGGCGCGGGAGTGACCGCCGTGATCGGCGCGGGTGCCAGCCCAGGCACCAGCAACATGCTCGCCGCGCTCGCGGTGCGCGAGCTGGAGAGCGTGGACGATCTGTTCACCGCCTGGCCCGTGGACGTGCCCTTCGTCGGCGACGACCCGGCCGATGACGCCACCGCCGACGTTTCCGCCGCCACCGTCCACTGGATGCAGCAGCTTTCAGGAACGATCCGGATATGGAGCGCCGGCACAGCTGCCGTACGACCGCCTCTTGAAGCGGTCACCCTGGACTATCCCGGGCTGGGCAAGGGCACGGGGTATACCGTCGGCCATCCCGAGCCAGTCACGCTGCCGGCCACCCTCCCGGTCGCTGGTGATTCGGCCTGCGTCATGGTGGTCCAGCCGGCGACCGCCGCATACCTCATGGCGCTACGCGACGATATCGATCGTGGAAAGCTGACGCTGGAGCAGGCCGCCGCCGCCATCGAGCATCCGGCCGCGGGCTCCGTCGTCCGCTCCGCCGTTCGCCGGCTCTCCCTGCGCGGGCCCGGCGCCCTGCCCGCCTTCTTCGCGCTGGCCACCGGCAGCCGGTATGGCCGGCCGTGCACCGTCGGCGCGCGGCTCGTCGCCTCTCCGCGGGGAATGGCCAGGGCGACCGGAATACCCCTGGCGCTCACGGCGGGGCAGATCCTCGACGGCAAGGTCTTTGACCGCGGCGTCCACCCGCCCGACGCGGTGCTCGACCCTGACCGGTACTTCGACGAACTGGCCGTCCATTGCGATCCACCACAAGGCGGCCGAGACGACGTGGTCGCGGTGGATCGCGCCTGATGACCGCCCCGACGCTCCGCGGCGACATCGCCTCCGGCTGGGAACCCGTCCGCGACGCCTTTGCCGCGATCGTGAACGGTCCGGCGGAGCGCGGCGCCGGGCTGCACGTCATCCACCACGGCGTCACCGTCGTCGACCTCTACGACGGCGCCCATGGCCCGGACACCACCCAGGTGATCTTCTCTGCCTCCAAAGGCGTCGCTGCGGCGTGCCTGGCGGTGCTGGCCGACCGCGGCGACCTCGACCTCGACGCCGCCGTGACCAGGTATTGGCCGGAGTTCGGCCGCCACGGCAAATCGGCGATCACCGTCGCGCAGTTGTTGAGCCACCAGGCCGGACTCATCGCTCCCTGGCGTCCCGTCACGCTCGCCGAGGTGCTCGAGGGACGCCCGCTCGCCGCCGCCCTGGCGGCCGAGCGACCCCGCTGGCCCCTCGGCACGCCCGCCTATCACGCGGTCACCTGGGGAACTCTCGCCGATGAGCTGGTGCGCCGTGTCACCGGCGGACGGCTCGGCGAGGTTCTCGCCGACCTGGTCTGCCGTCCCCACGGCCTGGCGATCGGCATCGGCGCCCCCGCTGGCTCCGCACCCCTGCCGGTGCACGCCGCCGCCCGGATCCCCGTCACAGTACGCCTGGTCACCGCGATCTTCGCCCGCCTGGGAACGCCGCTGTGGCAGGCGATGACCGTGCAGGGCGCCATCGACGAACCTCCCGACCTGTGGGTACGCCGCCCGGAAACCCTCGACGCCCACCTTCCCGCGGCCAACGCCGTCGCCACCGCCCCGGGGCTGGCCCGGCTCTACGCCATGCTGTTGCCGGGAGCCGAGACTCCGCTGGTCGGCGAGCGCACTCTCCATGCCGTGATCCGTCCTCGGGTCGCCGGGCGGGACCGGGTTCTCGGCGTTCCTTCGGCCTTCGGGTGCGGGTTCGCGCTGCCGAGCCGTGCCTGGCGGCTCGGATCCGCTTCCGCCTTCGGCCATCCGGGGATCGGCGGCGCGCTGGGCCTGGCCGACCCTCGCCGGGACCTCGCCCTCGCCTTTCTCCCACTCGCCATGCCCGCCGACGCCCTGAACGACGCCCGCCACCGCACCCTGCTGGACGCGGTGACGAAGGTCATCGGACCATGACGGCCGTCGCATCGCGCAGGGAAGGCGCATTAACTATCGTGCATGTTCGATAGTTGAATGACGGATAGACGAGGAGCGTCCAGTGAGGCACCGCGGCGCCCTGCTGTCCGCACGTACCCGACAGAGGGCGGCGTCGCCATCCCAGCGTGCCGCCCGGCCGTACTTGGAAGGCCTGCAGCATGACCGCCGAACCGCAGATCCCGGGAGCCGACGTCCAGGTCCCCACCCGGATGCTCGTCGAAGCGCTCGTCCGTACCGACCTCACTGTCGACACCGGCGAGCTCTATGCCACCGCCAACCTGCTGGGCATGACCGACCAGCAGGTGCGCCTGTGCATCAAGCGGCTGGTCGCCGAAGGGCGCTTCACCCACGAGGGCCGAGGACGCAAGGCGACCCTGCGCGCCACCGGCGCCACGGAATGGATGCTGGGCCTCGACGTCGAATTCGTCGCCCACGCCTTCCGCCAGGACGCCGGCCTCGCCCCCTGGGACGGGACGTGGCATCTGGTGGCCTTCGCCGTTCCCGAGACCGCGCGCGCCGCCCGCGACGCCCTGCGCGCCGCGCTCACCCGCCTGGGCGGAGCCCCCATCCAAGGCGGCCTGTATGTCAGCGCTAACCCGTGGGAGCCCTACGTCGAGGGCCACGCTCGCCACCTCGGGGTTCTCGGCCATCTCACCGTCGCGACCACCCGGGACCTGCGTCAGGGGGAGGAGGTCGACCCTGCCGCACTGGCTCGCGCTTTGTGGCCCCTGGCCGAGATCGCCGAGCGCTACCACCGGCTCACCGCCATCGCCGAGCCGCGCCTCGACCGCCTCCGCGACCACGCCGGTCTGTCCGAGGCAGAACGGCTGACCATCGCGGTGGAACTGGCCGCCGAGTTCACCCGCGCCGTGGAGCCTGACCCCCTCCTGCCTCCCCAGTTGCTCCCACAGCCCTGGCCGGGTGGTCAGGCCCGGGCGCTCCTGGCCCAGTGCTGGGCGCTCCTGGCCGAGGCCGTCGCCCAGGACAGCAGCGAGAGCACCCGCGTGTTCCGCCTCTACGACGACATGGCCCGCACGGCAAGGGGCCGCCTGTAGGCGTGCTCCTTCCTGATCAGCGCCCGTGCTTCTTCGCGTACTCGGTGAGCATGTCGAGGTAGCCGGGCACGTAGAGCGAGCGGGGTGCGGCGACGGCTGTGATCACGGCCCAGAGGCTGTCGGGGTTGTCCAGTTCGTTCTTGACCGCGTTGTGGGAGCCGTTCGGGAGGTTCGCGACCGTGAGCAGGTCCCTGGGGATGCCCGCTCGATAGGCGGCCTCGGTCTCCTTGACGTCGACGTTGCGGTCGAGATCCCCGAGTACGAGAAGCGTCGACGTACGAACCTTCGGAAGCTGGTCGGTCACATCGGCACGGAAGTTCTTGAGCACGAACCCCCAACGGTCCTTGCTCATCGGCGGGTTGTCCAGACCGGAGGCGACGTATTGGTCATATCCGACACCTTTCTCCAGAAGGCGGATCTGAGCAGCACGCCGACGGAGTTCGCTGTCGAGCTCGGCTTCCGGCGCGCCCTGCTCACGAAGTTCTGTCCGCAGGTTGTACTCGCCCTGCCGCAACCAGTTCACCGCCGCGCCGACCAGGATCATGAAGCGCACATCGATACGCTCTCCCGCCACCTTGGGCAGCACCCAGCCGCCCTGGCTGATCCCCCAAAGCCCCAGCCGGTTCGGGTCGATCTCCGGTCGCTTCTTGGCCCAGTCCAGCGCCGCTTCCACCTCCTCGCTGCGATCGCTCATGCTCTGGTGGAGCCAGTTCCCTGGCGCGCCGTCGATGCCGGGCTTGTTCCAGGACAGCGAGGCGTAGCCGGCACGTGCGAAGGCCTCCCAGATGGGCCGGTAGAACCCGTCTCTGGAAGCGTCCGCCTCGCCGTCTCCGTGAGCGAAGACGACCAGTCCTCGCCGCCCTTCTCCCTCCGTCGGCAGTGCAAGCACCGCCTTCAGCGGATGCTTCGGTCCGGTGATGGTGACCTGCACCTCGCGCACGGCGAAGTCGTTCTGCACGACGACCCACACACCTAGCCCGGCCACCAGGGCGAACACGCAGGCGAGGGAGATCCGGAGCCGCTTGACCCAATGCCTTGCTTTCATGAAACTATCGTAACAGCTACGATAGTGTGCAAAAGTAACGAAGTGTTGCATGTCGCCACTGGCGTGGAGAGGTAGCCGCGCCACCTTCAGGCGCATGACGCGCACGTTGGGCCTGCCGACGCAGTCCTCGCGCGCACGGTAGGAGCTCCAGACTGCGATCTTCTCCCGCATGTTGAAGTGGGGGTGGCCGTTGCCGATGAACATCAGGTGCTCCTCGCCGGGCAAGGGGACACCTCTGGCATGTGGGGGATGTCGTAGCCGATGTTGGACTCGGCGGGCTGCGGGATCTGCATCGCGCCTACGCCGACATCGGCGTTAACTTCGCGTCTGGCGTGGTCAGCGGTGACCGGGTGTTGGACGGCGACGTGGTAGCGGCTCTCGTCGCTGTGTCCCACGCGGCCGTGCGTCCGCCCGGGCATGCGGAGCCGCTCATGTGGTTCGCCATCGTGCTCGCCCGCGGCGGCAGCACGGACGTCCACCTGGGACTGTTGCCGTGCAGCGTCGTGGGGATCGGTTCGGGACGGGCATTCGACGGCGGCCCAGGAGTTCCCCGCCCGCCTGCTCCATCGCACTGTCGATCTTTCGGATGTCGTCGGGTGAGGCGAACTCGATACGCGTTGGCCTGACAGTGGGGTCTGCACAGGGCAAGACTGCCCGCATGACCGACCTGGACCTGCCGTTCTCCCGCGTCGCCATCCGTGTTGGAGCCCTCGTATTCTGCGGCGACGAGGTCGCACTGATCCGCCGTGATCGGCCATCCGGCTCCCACTACACGCCGCCTGGCGGCGGCGTACACCCAGGGGAGGACCTCCTCACCGCGCTGCGCCGGGAACTCACCGAGGAACTCCATCTCGCCCCTGACGATGCGACGCAGCCGGAACTGTGCTGGATCCAAGACCAGATGGTCACCCGGCCGGGCCCTACCCCATCCCCGCGCAAGCTCCACCTGGTCTTCCGCTGCCAGGTCATGCCAGAAGTGCGCGCCAGCCTCGCCACCGTGGAGTACGACGACCTGCCGGACGGCAGCATCGAGCTGGGGATCATCGAGTGGGTGCCCTACCGACAGCTCCAGCATCTGCCCCTGTTCCCACTCATCGGAGCCGTAGTGAGCGCGCTGGCTAGCCCGGATGCACCCACCGGGAATCCCTACTTGCCGCCCATCACGGACGACAACTACAGCTGGAGGGTGTGACACCCGAGGGGCACACGTCCTGACGGGCAAGCCGTCATCGTGACCGCTGATCGCCGCCACTCAGGTAGGTGTCTTATTGTCGACGAACTCCCGCGACGCGTTCGGGCAGACCGCACTGACGGGCCGCGCGGTGACGGGCCGCTGCGAGAGGCGGCCTTGGCCATCCGTGCCATCGATTAGAGGGTTGGTTTCCGTCCATGGGGTGGCGGGTGCATGCTGTCGTGCGGTGAGCGCCTACCTCCTTGACCGCGACCAGCCTCTCCTGCCTCTCACCCGGGACGGACGAGGCCCGCACGTCACCGGCCGGCCCTCCTCCCTGGCCGCGCCCCTGCTCTTTCCGGCGCCAGTCGTCTGCCCCTTGCCGTGTGTGTGTCCCGCACGGCACGGTGGACGCCGTTGCGGTCGCGGCGATGCCTCCCACGTCGGGTGTGTCGCGACAGCTTGGGCTGTCCTCACCGGCGGCCCGTCGGCCCCGCGCTCGCGGGGATGCTCCCCACGCATGTGGGGGTGAGGCCCTCCCCGGCAAGAGGAGGGCTCATCGGTATCCCTTCGACCAGTGCAAGGAACGACCTCTATGTTCGACGCCCCGATCGACCTCAGCGACCTGCCCGGCTACCGGGCCCCCGTCAGCACCCGCCCGGCCAAAATCGCGTTCATCGGCCGCTGCTCCACCAAGGACTGTCAAGATCCGCGCTCCTCGATCGCCGGGCAGCTCGCCGAGGCCAGCGCGCTGCTAGCGCCGGGCGAGCACTTCATCGCTCATTTCTGGGACGTCGAGTCCGGCATGCTGGGACTGGATGATCGCAGCCAAGGGACGGCGGAGGACTACGCACGGCTCGGCGTGCCGGTTCCGCGCGACGGTGGGCTGGCCGACCTGCTGGAACGGGTGGAGCGAGGCGAGATCGACCGGGTGGCCTGCGAGCGCATCTCCCGGGTCGCCCGCGACATGCTGCCCAGCCTCCAGGTCGAGCACCACCTCACCTCCCGCGGAGTGGCTCTGGAATGCGCCAACGAGCCCCGCGGCGGCATGACCACCGGGCAGCTAGAGCTGCGCCGCAGCGCGCAGGTCCGGGCGGAGATCTTCCGGCATGAGCTGGTGGAGCAGTCCCGGCGCGGTCAGCGCCAGCACGCCGCCAACGGGTTCCGGCACGGCGCGCCCTGCTATGGCTACACCGCGGTGGTGGACCCCGACGCGCCGCCGGCCGCCAACCGGTTCGGCGGCGGACGACCCAAGATGCGCCTGGCGTTGCATCCCGTCCAGCGCCGCTCCGACACCGTGGCGGAGGTGTTCCGGCTGCGCCGCGTCGAGGGGCTGCAGGACGGTGAGATCGCCGCCGTCTTGGCCCGCGACCTTGACCGGCACCCGCTGGCAGAGGGGCAGGTGCCGTGGACGGACCGGCGTGTGCGCAGAATGCTGACCCAACCCAAATACTCCGGATTTCAGGTGTGGAATCGCAGAGCGCGCAACGGCCGGTCCAACCCGATCGCCGACTGGGTCTGGTCTGGCCAGCAGGCCCATCCCGCGATCGTGACCGTGGAGCAGTGGCGCGAGACGCAGCTGGTCACCGCGGACATGCGCCGGCGCCGGGTTCCCGGCTGGGATCGCGTGGGCTAGGTGTATTGACCACGAGCGTTGTTGACAGCCAAGGCTTGATCAATGGAGAGGCCTCCGCTGTGGTGTAGGTGTCGAATCTGCACCAGACGGAGGCCTCGTGTCCCACCGTAACGCCCGACTGACCGTTCATGGCCGGCGGCTGCTCATCCAACGCGTCCTGTCCGGCCGTCCCGTCGCCCACGTGGCGGCCGAGATGGGCATCTCCCGTCCCACCGCCTACAAATGGCTACGCCGCTGGCGCGCCGAGGGCGAGGCCGGGCTGCATGACCGGCCCAGCCGCCCGCACACCACCCCGCACCGCACCACCCCGCACCGCACCACCCCGGACGTCGAAGCGCAGGTGTGCCGGCTACGCACCAGCCGCAAGCTCGGCCCGGCCCGCATCGGACCGATCCTGGGCCTGCCCGCCTCCACCGTGCACCGCATCCTGACCCGCCACGGCCTGCACCGCCTGGCATGGCTGGACCGGCCCACCGGCCGGCCGATCCGCCGCTACGAACGCGACAGACCCGGCGAACTGCTCCACATCGACGTCAAGAAACTCGGCCGCATCCCCGACGGCGGCGGCTGGCGCATCCACGGCCGCGACCAACGCAGCCACGACCGCACCCACACCCTCGGCTTCGACTACATCCACTCGGCCGTCGACGACCACACCCGCCTGGCCTACAGCGAGGTCCACCCCGACGAGAAGGCCGCCACCTGCGCCGCCTTCCTCCGCCGCGCCGCCGCCCACTTCGCCGGCCTGGGCATCACCCGCATCGAACGCGTCCTCACCGACAACGCCTGGAGCTACCGCAAAGCCACCGCCTGGCGCCAGGCCCTGGCCGACCTCGGCGCAACCGGCAAACACACCCGCGCCTACCGCCCACAGACCAACGGCAAGGTCGAACGCTTCAACCGCACCCTGCTCGACGAATGGGCCTACGTCCGCCCCTACCGAAGCAACCACGAACGCACCCTCGCCCTGCAAGACTTTCTCCACACCTACAACCACCATCGATGCCACACCGCACTCGGCGGCCACCCACCGATCACCCGCGTCAACAACCCTGCGGGTCAATACAGCTAGGCCGCTGCCCAGCACGGGGTCGAGCTGGTGACCGTCGGCCAGAGCGACACCCATGTGCTGTACGAGGTGGGCGGCCGCCGGCTCGTGCTGCCTCGCGGGGACATGCCGGCGGCGGTGGCCGACGAGGTCGTCATGCTCCTGCAGGCCAGCCAGTGAGCCACTCGCAGCCGCCTGCCGCTGAAGGGCCGACCACAGAAACCGGCACGAGGGCCAGCACGACGGCCAGCGCACCGACCAGCACACCGACCAACGCGGAGACCGGCGTAGAGCCCCACGCCCTCGTGCTGCCGGCCCTGCGGCGGGACCGACGATGGATCACCGCGTCGCACCAGTACAACATCGTCGTCCATGCCCGCACCCTGCCGGCGCTGCAGGCCAGCGCGCAGCAAGCGCTGACCTTGCTCCTGGGCGCCCCACCGACCGCGCCCGTGCGGGTGTCTCCGCGGTCGGATGATCTCGATGTACTGGCCCGGGCCCGCGTGGCCTACGATGCGGCCTTGCGCCAGGCGGTGATGAACCTGCGTGATCAGGGGGCATCCTGGGCTGACGACGCCTTGGCCTGCCAGGTGCGCGTCGCCGACGCCAAGGCCGCCGCGAAGGAGCCCGCGCCCGACGTCATCTGAGCCGATCCTCCACTCGGTGCCCCTGGAGCAGCTACGGGTGGCAGTGGAACGCGGCGGCGGGCCGAGGCTGGCCAGGCTGTGGAGCAGACACGAAGCTCTGCCCGCAGCCTGCCATCTCGACCTCGCCGCCTCGCCGTCTCACTCCCGCCGCCGCGGTGTGCTGCCGGCGAGGGCTGGTGGACGGGATCCAGGGGTCGAGGCGGCGGTCGAGGCGGCGGGCTGCCGCTCGTGCCGCATGGTTGGCCGGCAAGCAGGACATCGGCCAGCGGGGGACCCGCTGTGCCTACGTCTTCGCCTTGTTCAGGGGATGAGGTCGAGTTCCACGTCGGCGCTGATCGAGCGGATCGGGAACGGCTGGCCGGTCACGATGGGGACGCGGCGCCGGAGCGCGGCGTTCACGACACTCGCCGCGGTGACGGCCTCGGGGGCGGCGATGCCCGCGGCGCGCAGCGTGTCGGCGATGGCGACCACGTTGTGCTGGTCGATGGGCGCGATGACGACCGTCTCGAGTCCGACCAGGACGTCCAGAACGGGGCGTGCCCGATCAGGGACAGCGGCGTAGGCCGCCGCCAGGGCAGGCGCGGGGATGACGAGCGACCCGACATAGGCGTCGTGCATCCACACGACGGCTTCCATGTAGCGGGTGCGCTGGGTGGCGAAGTCGGTCAAGGCCGACGTGTCGAGCACGCGGCCTACGGTGGCGATCACTGGGCGGCCGCGCGCGCTTCCTCGAACTGCTGCTCGCGGTAGGTGGCGAGATCGAGCATCTCAACGGGGGGTTCGCCGTCGAACAATCTGCGCAGCCGCGCCTTGATGTCGGCGCGCTGCTCCGCAGTGAGTTCCTGGGGCTGCTCGTCGGCGGCCGGCGTGGTGGCGTCCATGGCTTCAGGGTAGCCGCGGGGCGGCCTGGGTGGCCAGCCGATGGCGAGCGGGAGCAGCCATGTGGGGTGCCAGACGCCAGACGCGGGCAAGCCGCGGTGGTCCCATCCTCCGGTCACGACGCCACCGATCTGCTCGTGGAAGCCATGTCCACCCGCAGCCCAGGCTTCAGTCCTTCGAACGCCGCCCGTAGCAGGCTCGACGCGCTCGAAGCCCTCTTCGATTGCATGCAAAAGGCCTTCGCGGCATCCCTATGACTTTGTCGAGATTCGCCGCGAAATGTCCTAGTCGGATCGCAATGCCAACATGTATATCTGACAACGTCTTTGACATACAGAAAGGAACACAGTCAAATGAGTAACCGGCACCAGGGGCAGGCGCCTTGGTCGCCGCACTGATCATGACCTTCGCCCTCTTCGGCCCTCCGGCGGCCGCGGACGTCAACCCGGGCGGCCCCGGCTACAGCCTCCGGCTCACCGCGCCCATCGGGGTCCCGGTAGTAATGGCGCAGGATCCAACGGATATGCCTTTCACCTGCACTTATGCAGAGGCCTCAGGCTGATAGGCCCAGATCTGAGCCCCATTGTCTATGCAGGCCAGAGGCATATCCGTTGGATTTCTGGCCGAAGCTACGAGGACCCCATGTCGGCGGGCGGGAATCATAGCCCATTACGATCTGTGACTTTACATGTACTTTGTGTTATCAAGGGGTTGTCCGTTGCTGCAGAACCTCGACAGCGAGGAGCCCCCATGCATCTCCGCACACGCCGCACAGCGGCGGCCATCGTTCTGGCCGCGAGCGCGGCACTGACCACAACGGCTCCGGTCCCAGCCATCGCTGCCGCGCCGGTGGCCGCCCGATGGACCTGTCGCGACGACGGCACCCTCGACGGCCTCTACAGGGGCACGATGAACGGCGACAGGGAGGTTAAGTTCATCTTCCACGCGAGCAGGAACGAGATCGAGTACACCATCGCCAACGGTCCAACCAAGACGGCGTCCGCCCACGTGATGAAGGGCCCGGGCGGCAGTCGTTACCTGGCCTTGGGCGGCGGCGACTTCCAGCGCGCTGTTCCCTTCGACCAGTGCAACGAGCACGGCTGGGTGCTCAAGCTCAGAATCATGCGCGACAACGGCTGGACATTCGACGTGACCCGCGTCTGACTCTTCCGCCGGAGCGCGACGGCCTGCCTCCTCGAAGGTGGGCCGTCCGCGTTCTGGGGGTTTACCGGGAGCCGAGCGGGACGGGCTCATCACAGTCCCGGCGAGGCGGCCGTGCCCTGAGCACGCGCAGGACCGTCGATGGTGCGCACAGACTCAGCGGGGTTCGCAGGGCGGTGAAGACCTGGAGGAAGGCCAGGTGGACCTCGAAGTCTCGGGTGCTGGCCATCCGCAGGCGGCTCAGATAGCGGGCGGCGACGCGCCGCGCGGGCGAGATCCCGGATGTGCCGCCGGACATCAGATGATCGCCGAGGGTGGCCATGCACCACAGGGTGCTGTTCTGCCTCGCGAGCCGACGATGGTAGCGGCGGGCCAGGTCGGCGGGTTCGTGGCCGGCCTTCAGGCAGTCACCGAGGAGGGTCGCGCCGAACGCCGCGGTGGTCATGCCCTGGGCGTAGAGGGGGTTGAAGCAGTATGCGGCGTCGCCGGTCAGCAGGAGGTTGCCCGGCCGGTCCGGTCCTGCGTTGATCAGCCGGCGGCGGTTGGCGGTGGCGTGGGTGGTGACGACCTGCGACAACGGTTGCGCGTTGTCGATGGCGTCGGCGACGAGCGGGCTGGGCAGGCTGCGTGCGTAGGGAAGGAAATCCTCCTCCCGGGCTGTGGGGCGGTCGGAGCCGACGCCGAACAGGGTGACGATCCAGCGGTTGCCCTCGATCGGGATGAGGGTGGAGCCACGGAGCCGGCCGTCTCGCCCGGGCAGGAGGTGACAGGCCTTCCAGTCCGCGGTATGCCCAGCCGGTATGGCGAAGGTCCGGCTGGCATAGCCGAGGCGGGGGTCGAAGGCCTGCTCGGCCGGCGCCGCGGCGCCGATGTCACCGAGCCAGGTAGGGGTTCGCGAGCCGCGTCCTGCCGCATCGACGACCAGGTCGGCGGCCAGGACCTCCTCGGCCGTCTCCTGCGCGGCCGCCTGCGACGGCTCCCGCGGCGCCTCCTGCCCTCGTGGTCGGACGTGGACACCCCGCACGGCCTTCGCATCGCCGGCCAGGCCGCATGCCCGGGTCCGCTGCCGTACGACGACGTTGGGCAGCGCCAGGACCCGGCGGCGGATGATCCATTCGATCAGGACGCGGCTGGCGCCGATCGCGCGCAGGCCGCAAGGACGGCGGGCGGCCCATCCGGCGGGGGAGAGCATGACGAACTCGGCGCCGAGATCGCACGCTGGCGCCTCATGCTCGACCAGTTCGGCGGTGAAGCCGGGAAGTAGATCGTCGATCGCCTCGCGGCCGCCGATGAGCAGTCCATGCACGTGGTGGGACTGCGGTACGCCGCGGCGGTGCTCGGGAGAACTGGGAAAGGCGTCCTGCTCGACCACGGTGACCTGGTGGAAGTGGTCGGCGAGTACGCGTGCGGCCAGCAGACCGGCGATGCTTCCCCCGATCACGACGGCGTGGCCGTAGCGGGGCGGGGCGTTCACGGGGAGCTCCAGAAGCCGGGGAGTTCGGCGGGTGTGATCGTGGCCGGCAGCCCGCACAGAACCAGGATGGCGATGTAGCAGAAGGTGACGGCGTTGGCGACGCCGATGACGGCCAGGAAGGGGACCGCGCGGCGTAGCGCGCGGGGGCCGGTGGAAGCGGGGTGCAGGAAGTCGCCGCCGTGCAGGCGGTGCCAGCAGTAGAAGCCGGCGAGTCCGATCATCAGCATGGAGAAGGCCAGCGTCTCCTGCAGCGGGAACTGGTGCCAGGCGCCGGGCCAGAGGGTGAAGCCGTCGATGCCCTTGTCGTAGCGTACGAACCCGAGCGCGAAGAACAGCGGATCTTGCAGGTTGACGACCGCGACACTGCTGAGGGCCAGCAGCCCGACGAAGTACCGGGTGCTCATGCCCGGGCGCCGGCGCCGGTAGCGGATCAGCCCTTCGGCGTACAGGACCCCGGCCACGGTCCCGCCCACCCAGGCCAGCACCAGCGTCACAGGCTGATGCGTGGCGTGATGGCGAGCAGGTCCCCGCCAGCCGGGCAGGTAGGGCGCCCAGGACGAGGCGGGGCCGATCGCGTGGGCGTTGTACTCGATGAGCAGCCCCGCGACGTTGGCCAGCGGCTCCAGCCACAGCGCGAAGACGATCGCGGCTCCCAAGGCGATCCCCATCATCAGCCGGTGCCGGACCAGGACGATCCCCCCGAAGAACAGGATCACCGCGTACAGTCCGCAGACGGCCATCTGGGTGATGAGCGGGAAGGGGGATCCGTCGGAGGGCCGGGGGGTGGCCAGCCGGTATCCGTGGTCGGCGATCCATGCCGAGTACAGGAGAAACTGCATCACCAGGCATGCCACGCCCACCCACGCCCACGCCGGGCGGGGCAGGAGAAAACGCCCGTAGGGGCGGGGGGAGACTGCCGGCGACATTCCGGTCGGCTCGCCCGATCCCCGGGCGTGATCCCGATGCGAGGACTTCCGCGCCGGATCGGGGGGCGGTAGGTGGTGCGGCATGGGGAGATCCCTTCTTCGATCGGCGGGCCTGGTCCTGAACACGCGTGTCAGGCGTCCGTTCCCCGGTCGGGCTGGAGTCCCATCCGATTCAGGATCCATTCGGTGAGACCGGCTGGGGTGGGGCGGACCCAGATGACTCCGGGGTCGATGGTGGTCTTCAGCGAGTTCTCCAGATGGGCGCGTAGCCGTACCGCGCCGAGGGAGTCCAGGCCGAGGATGACCAGGCTGGTGCCGGGGCCGATGTGCTGGGAGGTGCCGCCGAGGATCTGGCGGGTGAGCGTGATGATGTGCTCCTGGATGAGCGACGTGCGCCGGCCGTCGGTTTCGGCGGCGAGAATTTCGTCCAGCAGCGCGCGGTCGCTGTCGTCGCCGGTGCGGCCGAGCTCGGCGAGGAGTTCGGAGGCCGCGACGGCGGGGAAGCCCTTGGCGTAGGCGTCGGCCTCGATCGGGGAGTAGGCGACCCGGGTGTGGCCGGCGGTCAGGATGCGGCCCAGCGCGTCGGTGCCGTCCTCGGGAGAGATCATGACGAAGCCCCGGTCGGCCAGGTGCTGCCCGCGCCCGGTTCGGGCCCAGGCGCCCCAGTGGATTGCGGTGGCGGGCAGCCCGCGGGCGGCGCGCCAGTCGGCCAGGTCGTCCAGGAAGGTGTTGGCCGCGGCGTACATGCTCTGGCCGGGTGAGCCGATGAGGGAGGCGACGGAGGAGTACAGGACGAAGAAGTCCAGGTCCTGGCCGGTCGTGGCGGTGTGCAGTGCCCAGGCGCCTTCGGCCTTGCCGCGCCATACCCGGTGCAGGAGGTCCTCGTCGGCATTGGCCAAGGCCGCGTCCTCCACTACTCCTGCGGCGTGGATCACTCCGAGCAGCGGACGATCCCCGGCGGCGGCCGTCGCCCTGGCCGTGACCGCGCTGTCTGCGATGTCCCCTTGGACGACGGTCACGACGGTGCCCGACTCGCGCAGTCGCGCGAGCGTCTTCTCGGCCTCGCCGGAGGGAGCCGAGCGGCCGACGAGGATCAGGTGGTCTGCTCCCTGGGCGGCCAGCCACTGGGCGGTCGCCAGCCCGAGACCGGTCAGTCCGCCGGAGATCAGGTACGAGGCCTCGCCCCAGACGGGCGGCCGGCTCCCGGCGGCGGGCTCCTCGGCGGAACCGGCGCGCAGGTGGGCCACATGGCGTACGCCGTCGCGCCAGGAGATCTCGATCACCGGATGGGCGACCAGGATGTCGGCGGCCACCTCGGCCAGGTCGGTTCCGGAGGTGGAGTCGATGATCGAGGCGGTGAGCTGCGGAAGCTCGTAGGCGGCCGCCCGCAGCACGCCGCGTGGCCCCGCGGTGGCGGGTGTGGGACCGTCCTGGTGCGAGGCGATCCACAGCCGGGGTGGATCAGGCAGTTCGGCCAATCGGCGGATGAGCCTTGTCAGACGGGCGACACGCTCGCGGGCGGCCAGCGGCGGTGCGGTGGGTCTGTCGCCGGTCGATCCGCCCAGGGCCAGCACCACGCCGCTCAGGTCACTCATGTCGTCCAGGGCGGGCAGGGTGACGGCGGGCTCGGCGCCCGCGCCCGAGGTGTCGAGGTCGTGCGGCAGGGCGGCCAGACGGCACCTGTCGTTCTGGCCGGGCGTTCGCCTGGCCAGGGAGCCGGAGAGGTGTTGCGACAGCTCGCGCGGCCAGGCCGCATCGACGGTCGCGCGGTCGGTGAGCACCAGCCACGATCCGGGCCGGGCCTTCGGTCCCGCCTGCCCGGTCACGTCGTCGCCGGCGGGTTTCGCAGGCACCCAGGCGATGTGGGAGAGCCGGTCGGCGTACCGCTGGTCGGGCGGGGTGACGTTGGCCAGCCGCAGGCCGCGGATCTCGGCCACCACCGTGTCGTCGGCGTTCATCAGCACCCCGGAGGAGGTGCTGGCCAGGTCGTCGGCCTCGTGCAGAAGCACCCGGGCGCGACGGGCATGCGCGGTGGGACCGTAGACACGGATCTCCTCGAACCCCGCCACGACCACCGGGCCAGGGCTGATGGCGTGCCGGGCCAGCCAGACCGACGCCACCGCCTGGACGAACTCGTCGGTCAGCACCGGGTGCAGCGCCATCATCCATGAGGTGACGCGGGCGCTGTCGTCCAGCCGCAACGTCGCCACCGCCACGTCATGTTCGGGATGGATCCGAGTGCGTTCCAGCCCGGCGAACGCGGGCCCGTGGTAGATCTGGTGCCGCTCGCGGAGGCGCTTGTACAACTCCTGCGGCGGCGACTCCTGCCAGTCGTCGCCGGCGTCCCCGGTTCCGGTGGGCGGCGGCGGCCCGTCCAGCGGTCCCGCGGTGGCGTGCGCGTGGACTTGTAGATTCTCTCCTTCACCGGAGACGACCTCCACCGTGGCGGGCTCGCCGTCCTCCCGCAGGGTGAGGCAGGTGGTGACGGTGGGCTCAGGGTCGAGCAGCAGCGGGCTGAGCAGTGTGACCTCGCGCAGAGCGATCTGATCGCGTCCCAATGCCTGACGGGCGGCGCTCAGCATCATCTCGGCGATGCCCGCGCCGGCCAGCACCGGCACTCCGGCGACCAGGTGATCGCCGAGCCACGGCAGGCGGCGCGGCGAGATCGGCGTCTGCCAGATGTGCAGGTGGGGCCGCCGCGGATCCTTCACGTGCCCGCCCAGCAGCGGGTGCTGATCGGCTCCCACCAGGTGCGGGGCGACGAGCCGGTACGGTTCGCCGTCGCCGCCGTGCCGTTCCCGGTTCCACGCCCCGGTCGGCAACTCCGCCAGCTCACCGAGCGCGTACCGCGAGGCCCACTCGACCGGGAATCCGGCGCAGTGCGCCACGCCCAGGCTGGTCAGGAAGGTCTCCTGGTCGTCGGTGTCGCGGCGCAGGGTGGATACGGTCACCGCGTCGCATACCTGCCGGGCCTCGGCGATGTCGGCGACCGCCCGCAGTGCCAGCGGGTGCGGGCTGCACTCGATGAACAGCCGGTGCCCGTCGGCCAGCGCCGCCTCCGTGGCGGCCGAGAAGCGCACCACCTGGCGCAGGTTGTCGCGCCAGTAGCCGGCGTCCATCGGCCGGTTCCGGCGGGGGGCGTCGGCGACCGTGGAGTAGAAGGCCAGCTGGGGCGAGCGCGGACGCAGATCCTTCAGCATGGTTTCCAGCCGTCCCAGGATCGGGTCCATGTACGGCGAGTGCGAGGCGACGTCCACCTTGATCTCGGCGGCCGGCACTCCGGCCTTCCGCCACGAAGCGATCAGCAGGCCGATCTGCGCCGGGTCCCCGGAGATCACCGTGGAGTCGTCCGCGCTCATCACCGCGACCGACACCTGGTCGGCGCCGGCTCGGGCGATGCCGTCCGCCACCTGTCCGGCGGGCAGCAGCACCGAGGCCATCGCACCGCCGGTGACCGTGCCCAGCAGCGCCGAGCGGCGGCAGATCACCGCGACCCCCTCTGCTGGGGTGAGCGCGCCGGCCACGACCGCGGCCGCGGCTTCGCCCATCGACTGGCCGATAACGGCCGCCGGGCGTACACCCCAGGACCGCCACAGTTCGGCGAGGGCGACTTGCAGCGCGAAGAGCACCGGCTGGATCCGGCCGACTGTCGCGGGCGGGGCCCGTTCGGACAGAGACTCATGCAGGGAGAAACCGCTCTCGGCGGCGATCAACGGTTCGAGCGCGTCGATGGCGTCGGCGAAGGCGGGCTCGGTGGCGAGCAGCGCACGGCCCATGCCCGCCCATTGGGAGCCCTGGCCGGTGAAGACGAACACCGGACCCTGGTGCTCGGCCGGCAGCACGGCCGTACCCGCGACAAGGCCGTCGGCTTCTCCGCTCGCCGCGAAGGACTTCAGCTTCGCGGCGAGTTCGCCCGCGTCACGCGCGACCGCGGCCAGCCGGAAGGGTGCGTGGCTGCGCCGGAGGGCCAGCGTGTGGGCGACGTCCCTCAGTTCGGCGCCCTCTCCGTCGGCGGGGTGGTGCTCCAGCCAGCGGCCGAGGCGGCCGGCGGCCAGGCCCAGCGCCGCCTGCGAGGACGCTGACAGCGGGAACAGCGACGGCGGCCGCGCAGCAGTGGTGTCCCGTCCGGTGGCATTCGTGCGTGGGCCGCGGCCGTCTGTGGTCTCCTCGTGGCGGCGCGGGGCGCGGGCGGTCGCTCGCGGCCTGGTGCCGGCGGGTGGCGCCTGTTCCAGCACGATGTGCGCGTTGGTGCCGGTGATGCCGTAGGAGCACACCGCCGCCTGCCGCGGCCCCTCCGCGACCGGCCAGGGGATCAGTTCGGTCGGGACGAAGAGTCGGGACTCCTCATCGAGGGGGATCGCCGGGTTCCAGGCGCGCCAGTTCAGGTTGGGCGGGATCTGCCCCTGTCGGAGCGCCTGGACGGCCTTGATGGTCCCGGCGATGCCGGACACTCCGCCGGAGGTACCGATCGATCAGATCCACAAGCCGGGCGTCGAGGCCGAGGTCGACTTCGGGGACGTGTGGATCGATCTCGCCGGGGTGCGAACCTGCTGCTACCTGTTCGTGTTCCGGATGTCGTATTCGGGAAAGGCGGTGCACCGCGTCACGGCATCCTGCGGTCAGGAGGCCTTCTTCGAGGGGCACGGCGCACGCTCTTAGCGTGCTGGGCGGGGTGCCGTCCGGCAAGGTTCGCTACGACAATCTGAAAGCCGCGGTCGCCCAGGTGGTGGGCTTCTCCCGAGCTCGGGTGGAGAACCAGCGATGGGTGGCCTTCCGCTCGCACTACGGCCTGGATGCCTTCTACTGCCGGCCGGGCAAGGACGGCGCCCACGAGAAGGGCGGCGTGGAGGGCGAGGTCGGCCGCTTTCGTCACAATCGCTTGGTCCCGGTCCCGCGGGTCGACTCGCTGGCGGAACTGAACGCCATGATCGAGCAATGGGATCGCGAAGACGACCAGCGCAGGATCGGGTCACGGGCCCGAACGGTCGGCGAGATGTTCGCCGCCGAGCAGCCCTTGCTGCAGCCGCTGCCGGAGGAGCACTTCGAGACCGGCCGGGTCTTTCAACTGCGCGTGGATCGCCGCTCGCAGATCACCGTCCGCTCGATCCGCTACTCGGTGCCAGTGCGGCTGATCGGCCACCCGATTCGGGTGCTCCTGCACGCCTCCCATCCGCCAGACCGGCGGCGAGTTCGCCCTGGGCTGGTAGTCAGCTCACCAGAGCGCGATGGGGAGCTTCCCGGACGATGCGGTCAGCGGTCTCCTCGGGAGTAAGAGCTGCGGTGTCGAACCACCAGCCGGCATCGCCGAGCTCTCGCTTCATGTCGGCATCGAGATCTTCATAGCCGTCGAAGTCGAACCGCTCCCGTGGATCACGGATGGCGTTGCGGTACTGGCACACCTCGATGCCCGGTGCGAGAACGACGAACAAGACCTGCTGAGCGGGAAGTAGAGAGGCGAAGAAGGCCAGTTGCTCGCGGCTGGGGATCACCCAGTCGATCACTGGCGTGAAGCCGGCGTCGGAAAAGTTGTTCGCCAGCGTGCACAGGTTGCGGTTGCACAGCTCGACTTGCCGCGCTGCCTCATCGGCAGGCTCGCCAAGCGCCCCGACACGACCGCTGACGACCAGCCTGCTGATGAAGTCGCCGTCGAGCCGAGCGGCGCGATGCAGGCGTTCAGCGACGAGCCTGGTCACCGTCGACTTCCCGGCCCCCGGCATTCCTGTCACGATCAGGCAGTCTGACGTCTCACTAGTGATCATGTCGGAATCGTGTCAGCGAGCCTGATGATCGGCAATCGACTTTTCAAGCCGCACGCGGTCTGGCCCGACAGTTCGCCTGGCCATCGTGGCGAGAGACCTGGCGCCTATGAGAACTGGTACCAAAATTCGTTCGCCGAACCGATCTCGAAGATCGCGAACTGGTACCAGAACTCATACGAATCGCGGTCCCAAAACTCGTTCGTGGAACCAGTCCGGCCAACTGGCGACGGCGTCCTGCTCCCGAAGGCGTCCCCAGCCCCAAAGTAGCGATGAGCTAGATGGCGATTACTGT
>NZ_JBEXYU010000061.1:0-24703 GCF_040631115.1 Nonomuraea sp. NPDC005692
TGACTGCTCATCTGCACGATCGCACCGGAACGACGCGCACGCATGTGCGGCAGCACCGCGCGCACGTAGGCGGCCGGGCCAAAGAGGTGCTGCTCGAGCATGTCGCGCAACTGCGCGTCCGTGACCTCCTCCGCGGCGCCCACCTGCCCGGCTCCGGCATTGTTGACAAGGACGTCGACGTGCCCGAACGCGTCGAGCGCGCGCCGTACGACCGCCGCGGCCGCGTCCGTGTCGCGCACGTCGTGCTCGACCGGCAGCAGCCGGTCGCCGTACTGAGCCCGGAGCGCGTCGAACCGGCCGGCACGTCGCGCCGTGCCGAGTACGTGCTCGCCCGCGGCCAGCGCCGCCTCGGCCAACGCCAGGCCGAGCCCGGAGCTCGCACCGGTGATGATCCAGGTCTTGGTCCCGTTTGTCGTAGTCATGACGGCGAAGATAGACATTCGAGCGCGCTCGAAGGCAAGCAGGCCATCCGGCGGTGTGCCCCACAGCGTGCCGTCCAGGACGATTTTCGTAGGGGCATCACCCGCTCGACGACGGCAGGGCGGCGCGCAGAGCGTCCAGGTTCGCGGTCAGGAACTCCTTGAACGTGCGGGGCGGACGGCCGGCGAGGTCCTGCACCGTCGTCGTGGTAGCGGCGAGGGAACCGGATGCCACCTCCAGAGAGAGCGCGCTCACATCGTCGGCGAACCCGCCCGGGAGCCCCTGCGCCCGCAGAGCCGCGGAGAGTTCGGCGGGCGACAGGTCGACGTACTCCACGGGCCTTTCCAGCACGTCCGAGATCTGTTCGGCCACCTGGGCCTGAGTGAGCGCTTGCGGGCCGGTCACGACGAAGGTCTCGCCTCGGCCGTACGGCCCGGTCAAGAGCACGGCGGCGCAGTCGGCGATGTCCTGGCAGTCGACGTAGGACACGGCGCCGTCGCCATAGGCGCCCAGTAGCCGGCCGTCGGCGGTGAAGGAGCCTGCCCCTGTGACGAAGTTCTGCATGAACCCGCTGGGTTGCAGCACCGACCAGGCGAGCCCCGACTCCCTCAGATGGCGCTCGATTACCCAGTGCGCACCCTCCGCGAGCCTGCCGCCTTCGTGGGCGTGCCAGACGGAGATCTTGACGATCCTGGACACCCCGGCGGATCGCGCTGCGTCGATGACGGTCTTCTGCTGCCGGACCATCGGTTGCTCGCCGGGCGCCGGGCGTGCGCCGCCGGCGTTGAGAAACAGCCGGTCGACGCCCTCCATCGCGGAGGCGATGGAGGCTTCGTCGTCGAAGTCGCCCACGACGAAGTCGCACCCCAGCGCGTTGCCCTTGGCCTCGTCACGGACCAGTGCCCTGAAAGGCACGGCATCGCGCTGGAGGCGCCGCACCAGGTGCGTGCCGATGGACCCGGTGGCTCCGGTTACCAAGATCATGAACATTCCTTCCGGGCGCGGGGATCACCGCCCGATAAGCTGAGGCTACCTCGAGAACAATATGCTGAGGCGGCCTCGAATTAACAGGGAGCCATGATGAGCACCACGGGCCGACGCCCCCGCGCCGACGCGCGACGCAACTACGAACGCCTCCTCGCGGAGGCTGACTCCGCCTTCCGCGAGCACGGCGTCGACACGTCGCTGGAGAGCATCGCCCGCCGGGCCGGCGTCGCGATCGGCACGCTCTACGGCCACTTCTCCAGCCGTCGCGCGTTGGTCGGCGCGCTGCTCAGGGAGCGCAACGAGGCCCTGTTCGCGTACGGGGACAGGTTGGTCGCCCTCCTGGAGGGCCCCGAAACACTCTCCAGTTGGGTGAACGCGGTGATCGAGCATGCCGCCACCTACAGCGGGCTGGCGGACCTGCTGATGAACGGCCTGGACGACGAGGCGTCCGAACTGCACGCGTCATGCCTGCGGATGACCGACATCAGCGAGCGGCTGCTCGCCGGCGCCCGCGAGCGTGGTGTCGTCCGCTCTGATGTGACAGGCGTCGACATGTTCACCCTGATCAACGCAGCCGCCTGGGTCCGCGAACAGCGGTCGCGGGAGGACGCCGACCGTCTCGTACGCTTCACGATCGACGGGTTCACGCCCCGCTGAGCGGGTGGGGCAGCCATCCGTTCCCGGGTGCAGGGGCCAGAGGAGGTACGGAAGGGGCCCTCGGTGGCGAACCTGGTCTGCAAGCGACCGGCCGGCAATCCGCAGCCCGGCAGAATCTCGTCCCGGACGGGATCGCAGAAGAGGACGGTCTAGTTGTCGCCTCGGTGTCCGTCGCGGACCACCGCCAACCCGCCGACCCGGGTCGTGATGCCCGCCGGACCGCGTCGGGCCGAAGCGAGCACGCTGGCCGGTCGCCCCAGGGCGTCACCCTGCTCCACCTCGATCGCCACCGTCTCTGCCCCTGTCGTGTCGAGCAGGTGGGCGGCCGAGTCGCACGCCGCGAGCCTTGGCGGCGGCCAGGCCCTCGTGGGTTCCCTCGACGATCAGCTCGCGAATGAACTCGGCCAGGGCGGCGAAGACGTGGAAGACGGCCCGGAGCTCGGGTCGGTGTCACCAGACGCAAAGTAGAGCGTCCGCGCTGGTCAGAGGGCCCGGACGGCGGGTGGCCGCCGGAGCCCATACGGCTATGGACAACCGGGGCCGGGCAGTGGCCGAATCATGGTGTTCAAGGTGTCCTAGACGCTGACCTGGGCGAATGTGATTGGGGAGACCCGACAGAGCACGTTCTGTCGGGTCAACCCTCACTCTGAGCTACCTTGCCCCTGGTGACACCGACCCGAGCGCCGGGCCTTCCATCCAGTCGCGCGGGTTGAACCGGGGCCACCTCGTTCTCGTAGCCCGGGTCGGTCCGGCGCAACTGCATGTACGGGTAGTAGACCGTCGGGTCCGGTGCATCGGGCGGTGCGCGGCAGAGCAGTTTCGTCCCGCGACGGCCTGCCCCACGTGAACTACAACCCGTCCCCGTCGTGCCAGTGGTTCTGCCAGCGCAGGTCGATGGGCTGGTCGGCTCGCTGGTAACGGATGTCCGTCGACAGGCGGACGAACCCGTCGGGGTCGACGTTGTCCAGCGCCGCATGGACGGTGTAGGCCGAGTGGACGACCATGTCGCCGGCCCGGTAGTCGGCGACCAGCCAGCGGGAGCCGTACTCCTCCGCCAGCCGGGGGAGGTCGGCGGTGATGGAGGCGGCGTTGATCCCGCAGCTCCCCCCGTCGTTCGAGGTCCAGGACGCGGTGGTGGCTGCGCTCGAGGTAGGTGAGCCCGCCCCGGGTGAGCGGGCAGTCGCCGAGCGGGATCCAGGAGCTGAGCACGCGATCGGTGCCCTCACGCAGGTAGACCAGGTCGTAGTGGGCCTGGGTGGCGGTCCCGATGCCGGTCTCGCCGGGACGCACATGGCGGATGATCTTGCGGCGGTGCAGGAAGGTCTCACCGCCGAGGAACCACGCGTACCAGCCGGCGATCGCCTGCTGGGAGCAGAACTCGTGATACGCCGCGCCCGGCACGATCTCCCGGAAGAGAGAGCGCCGCATCGCGGCCCGGTCCTCCCCGCCACCGGTGACCATGCCGCTGTCGGTGAGCGCCGCCGCCGGGCCGATCACCGAGAAGTAGTAGGCCCTGAACGCGTTGACAACGTCCGGCTCCAAGGCGCCGCGCAGGAACAGGTAACCCTCGCGACGCAGACGCTCCCACAGCGCCTCACGGTCGCGAAGCTCGTTGTCTGGAACCGCCTCCAGCTCTCCGAGCTGGCCGGAGGGAAGACGGTAACCGTTGGAAGTGAGCATGTCAGCACTGTGCCGCCCCCTCCCGCCGGTGGCCATGGACGGCGCGACCGCCACACTTGGACTCATGAGTTGGGCTCGCTACTTCACCCCGGCACCGGCGCTCGAGCGGCTGGGCCTGACCTGCCTCGGCGTCGGATGGCAGGAGGGAGCCTTGCGACCATGCGGTCCACGCACCCTCGACTCGTACGCCCTGGTGCTGGTGGTACGCGGTGACGGCTGGATCGACGCCGACGGGGTCCGCCATCCGATCAGTGCCCCCGCGGCCGTGTGGCTGCGTCCGGGCATGCGGCACGCCTACGGCCCGCACCAAGGGTGGGAGGAGTGGTGGACGCTGTGCGATGGCAGCGCGGCAGAGATCTATCTCGAACTCGGCTGGATCGGCCGGGCCGGCCCGGTCACCACGCTCGACGCGGACATCGCCCGGCGGATGGTCCAGATCTTCGTGAAGATGCGACGGACCCTCGCGGAGGGGCCCGTGGATGTGGACGCGATCCTGGCAGCCGTCCTGCACGAGCTCATGCTGACGGGCCGCGAGTCCGGGGTTCGGCGCCACCCGCTGGTCGCTCACGCGCTGCCCCAATCAGCGGCACACCGCCAAACGCGTATGCTGCCCAGCGTTGATATCACCAGGCCTGGGAGCGCAAGGAGCGCCTGATGTTGTATGGGCGGGAGCGGGAGCAGCGGGAACTCGGCCGGCTCCTGGCGGAGGCCGCCTCTGGCCGGGGCGGTGCCGTCATGGTCCTGGGTGAGCCGGGTGGTGGCAAGTCGGCGCTGCTGCGGTGGGCGGGTTCGGGCCAGGAGTTCCAGGTGCTCGGCTGCACGGGCGTGGAGAGCGAGGCCGAGCTGCCATTTGCGGCGCTGCAGGTGCTGCTGTCCGGAGCGATGGGGCACCTGCCCGGCCTTCCCGGTCCTCAGGCGGAGGCGTTGCGGGCGGCGCTGGGGTTGGCCGCGGAGGGGGGCGACAACCGGTTCCTGGTCGGCTTGGCCACGGTGTCGCTGCTGGCGGAGCTGGCCGCGGAGGGGCCGGTGTTGTGCCTGGTGGACGACGCGCAGTGGCTGGACCGGCCGTCGGCCGAGGCGCTGGCGTTTGCCGCCCGCCGGCTGATGGCCGAGAAGGTGTTCCTGCTGTTCGCGGCGCGCGAGGGAGCTGCCCTGCCGGGCGTGCCCGAACTGGCGCTCAAGCGGCTGGATGCGACGGCTGCGCGGGCGCTGCTTGCCGAGCACGCTCCCGACCTGCCGGTGCATATACGGGACCGGGTGCTGTCCGAGGCCGACGGCAACCCGCTGGCCCTGCTCGAACTGCCCAAGACCGACGACGGCGAGCCCGGGCACCTCCCGCTGCCGCACCGGCTGCAGGACGCCTACCAGCAACGCATCGGCAAACTGCCCGCGCCGGCCCGTAACGCCCTGCTGGTCGCGGCGGCGGAGGAGAGTGGCGCGCTGGCGGCCACGCTGCGGGCCATGACGGTTCTCGGGCTGGCGGCGGACGCGCTGGCGGCGGCCGAGGGCGAGGGGCTGATCACCGTAGCGGAGCAGACGGTCGTCTTTCGGCATCCGCTCATCCGTACGGCCGCCTATCGGGGCGCGCCCTTCACCGACCGGCTGGCCGCGCACGCCGCGCTCGCGGACGCGCTGGCCGGCGACCCCGACCGGGCGGCCTGGCACCGGGCGGCGGCGGCCACCGGGCCGGATGAGGAGGTGGCGGCGGACCTGGAGGCGGCCGCCCTGCGCGCCCGCCGGCGTTCCGGGCACGCCACGGCGGTCACGGCGCTGGAGCGAGCCGTCCGGCTCACCTCCGAGGAAGCGGAGCGGGCGCGGCGGCTGGTGCTGGCCGCCGAGATCGCCGTGGACGCGGGGCTGCCCGACCGCGCCCGCCACTTGGCCGGTCAGGCGTCGCGGCTCACCGAGGACGCCCGGGTGCTGGCGCGCGTCGCGACCGTGCGGGCCCGGGTGGAGTTCGAGCACGGCTCGTTGCGCACGGTCCATGAGGTGCTGGTCGCGGCGGCGCGCCAGGTCGCGCCGCTCGCTGCGGACGCCGCCGCGTCGATGCTGGCGGACGCGGCGCGCGCGTCCTGGTCGGCAGGTGATCCCGGACGGGTGGCGCAGGCCCACCGAATGCTCGAAATGCTGCCTCCGGATCCGTCCAGGGACAAGCTCGTCGCCTCCATAGGCGGGGCGCTGAAGCTGTACTCCGACGACGCGGCTGAGGCCGCCGAGGGCGTGGCGCTGCTGCGTGAGCACGTCGCGCAGGGCAGGAACGGCCCGCCGGGATTGCGGCTCAACGTGGCGTCGCAGGCGCTACTGACCGGCGACTACGACGACACCCGCGACATCATGGCCGGCCTGGCCGAGGAGAGCCGCGCGAGCGGGGCCGTCGGCTGGCTGCCGATGGTGCTGTGCACCCTCGCGACCGCCGAGATCAACCTGGGTCGTCATCGCGACGCGATCCAGTCCGCGAGCGAGGCGCTGCGCATCGCCGAGGACACCGGCCAGCCCAGCCGGATGGCGCACGCCGAGGCGCTGCTGGCGTACGCGGCCGCCGTCCGCGGCGACGAGCCCGGCACGCGTCCTGCCGAGCGGAGCCTGCGGCGTTTCCCCGCGCACGCCAACGCGCTCGTGGCCGCGTGGTGCGAGTGGGCGCTGGCGCTGCTCGACCTCGGCCGGGGCCGGTACGAGGCGGCTCTGGACCGGCTGGAGACGGCCACCTGCGGCCCGATCCGGCACGTGGGCCCCGGCGTGCACTTCGCGGCCGACCAGGTGGAGGCGGCCGTTCGGCTCGGCCGTCCGGAACGCGCCGCGGAGCCGCTGGCCCGGCTGGAGCAGTGGGCCGCCGCCGCCCGCCTGCCGTGGGAGGACGGTCTCGTGCTGCGCTGCCGTGCGCTGACGAGCGGGGATGGCTCCCTGTACGTGCGGGCACTGGAGCTGCAGGGCGAGGTCCGGCCGTTCGAACGGGCCCGTACCGAGCTGCTGTACGGCGAATGGCTGCGCCGCGAGCGGCACAAGGCCGAGGCCCGCACGCACCTGCGCGAGGCGCTGGAGCGGTTCGAACGGCTCGGCGCGGCACCGTGGGCCGAGCATGCCCGCGCTGAGCTGCGCGCGGCCGGCGAAAGCTCCGTCCCCACGGCGACGGCGGACGCGGCGGCCCAGCTCACCCCGCAGGAGTTGCAGGTGGTACGGCTCGCGGCGACCGGTGCGACGAACAAGGAGATCGCCGCGCGGCTGTTCCTCAGCCCCAAGACCGTCGGCCACCACCTCTACCGCGCCTTCCCCAAGCTCGGCGTCTCCACCCGGACGGAGCTGGCCCGCCTGAGCCTCGAATAGGGGCACATGCCCGATACCGCCGGATGATCGCCGCTTCTAACGTCTTGACCAGCACCAAAAGGAACAAGACGAGGAGTGTGGCGGCCATGGAACTGGCCATCGACGTGGAGGGACTGGTCAAGTCCTTCGGCCGGGCCCGGGCCCTGGACGGTCTGGACCTGACCGTACGAGCCGGGGAGGTGCACGGCTTCCTCGGCCCGAACGGGGCCGGGAAGTCGACCACCATCAGGACCCTGCTGGGCCTGCTGCGGGCCGACGCCGGCCGGGTGACGCTGCTGGCTGGTGACCCGTGGCGCGAGGCGGCCGAGCTGCACCGGCGGCTGGCGTACGTGCCGGGTGACGTGAGCCTGTGGCCGGGCCTGTCCGGCGGCGAGGTGATCGATTTGCTCGGCCGGCTGCGCGGCGGCCTGGACCGAGCCCGGCGGGCGGAACTGTTGGAGCGGTTCGAGCTGGACCCGCGCAAGAAGGCCAAGACCTACTCCAAGGGCAACCGGCAGAAGGTGGCGCTGGTGGCGGCGTTCGCGTCCGACGCCGACCTGCTCATCCTGGACGAGCCCACCTCCGGCCTGGACCCGCTGATGGAGGCGGTCTTCCAGCAGTGTGTGGCCGAGGAGAAGGCCCGCGGCCGGACCGTGCTGCTGTCCAGTCACATCCTGTCGGAGGTGGAGGCGCTGTGCGACCGCGTCACGATCATCCGCCGGGGCCGGACGGTGCAGGCCGGCCCCCTGTCCCAGCTACGCGGTCTGGCCCGCAGTCAGGTCACCGCCGAGCTGGCCTCCCCACCCGAGGGGCTGGCCCGGATGCCGGACCTGCACGCGGTGCGCATCGAGGGAAACCGGATCTCCTTCGAGGTGGACCGTACCCGGCTGGACGCGGCGCTGGCCGAGCTGATCAGGGTGGGCGTACGCGACCTGACCTGCACCCCGCCCTCGCTGGAAGACCTGTTCCTGCGCCACTACGAGAGCGAGAGGACGGAGCGATGAACGGCACCTGGACCCTGACCAAGCTCGCGCTCAAGCGTGAGCGCCTCATCGTCCCGCTCTGGCTGCTGCTGCTCGTCACGCTCGCGGCCGGGCAGGTCCAGCGGTACGCCGCCGGCATTCCCGACATCGCAGCCTTCGCCCGCGAGATGGCCGCCAACCAGGCGCTGACCGCGTTCGCCGGCGAGATCCCCTCCGCCACCCTGGCCGGCATGGCGGTCTGGAAGAACGCCGACGCCATCTACACCATCCTCGGCCTGATCATGATCCTCACCGTCGTCCGGCACAGCCGGGGCGAGGAGGAGTCCGGCCGCGCCGAACTGGTCGGCGCCGGCGTGGTCGGCCGCCTGGCACCGCTGACCGCCGCGCTCGCCGTCGCCTGCGGCTCGGCCGTCCTGGCCGGGCTGCTCACCGCCGCCGCCATGGCCGCGACCGGCGCGGGCGCGGCCGGGTCGCTGGCCTTCGGCGCCGCGATCACGGCCGCCGGCCTGGTCTTCGCCGGCATGGGCGCGGTGGCCGCCCAGCTCACCCAGACCGCGCGTACCGCGATCGGCGTGGCCGCGCTCGGCCTGGGCCTCAGCTACGTGCTGCGCTTCGTCGCCGACGGCAGCGGCCTGGCCGCGCTCAAGTGGCTCTCACCGCAAGGCTGGTCGCACCTGGTACGGCCGTACGGGGACAACAACGTGACCGTGCTGCTGCTCAGCCTCGCCTTCACCGCCGCGACCCTCGCCCTGGCCTACCGGCTGCTCACCCGGCGCGACCTCGGTCACGGCCTGATTCCCGAACGTCCCGGCCCGGCCGCCTCCGACCGGCTGCGCAGCCCCTTGCGCCTGGCCCGGCGGCTGCAGAAGGGCCTGCTCGCCGGCTGGATCGCCGGATACGCGATCGCCGGGCTGGTTCTGGGCGCCCTGGCCACCTCCATCGAGGAGGTCGCCCGGCAGGGCGCCGCCGTCGAGGAGTTCTTCCGCCGCTACACCGCCTCGCCCGAGGCCACCATGACCGACGCCTACCTGTGGCTGATCGTGCTCAGCCTCGGCTACGTCTCGGCCCTCTACCCGCTGCTGGCCCTGCTGCGGCTGCGCAGCGAGGAGACCACCGGCCGAGCTGAGCTGCTCCTGTCCACCCCGGTCTCCCGCGCGCGCTGGGTCGCCGGCCACCTGCTCTTCGCCCTGGCCGGAACCGCCCTGATCCTCGCCACCGCGGGACTGACCATGGGCCTGGTGGCCGGAGCGCCCGGCAAGGTCCTCGCCGGCGCCCTGGTGCAAGTGCCCGCCACCTGGATGATGGCCGGGGTCGGCGTCCTGGCCTTCGGCCTGCTGCCCCGCGCCGCGGCCGCGATCTCCTGGGCGGCCTTCCTGTTCGTCAACCTCTTCGGCGAGGTACTCGGCCCGATCCTCGGCATCGACTACCGGATCGCCAAGTACGCCGTGCCCTACCCCAACCTGCCCATGGTCATCACTGGCGAGCCCTTCACCGCCACCGCCATCGCGATCATGACAGGCATCACCGCCGTCCTCATCGTGGCCGGCCTCGCCGCCATCAGACGCAGGGCACTCACTTGAGCCCCAGCGACGCCACGGAGAGATCCGCCCTGGACTCCAGGGCGGATCTCTCCGTACCCCCAGCACCATGCCCACACTCTCGATGGCGCAGTCGGGTGCGGTGTTTCATAAGCGAAAACACCCATGAAACACTGCCTCCGGCCGGGCACGTCCAGGGCGAATGCTGTTTCATGAGTCGGTTCAAACGGGTGATCCTTTGAAACACTCCTATGAAACACTTCTGGGGCGCGCGACGACGACTTTGTCGATGCCCGAAGTCAACTGCACGGATTTCTGAAGTCGTGTGCACAGACGGCTGAGCGCAGAGGGCTCATGGCTTCCTGAGGATCCCGCGCAAGATCAGTCCGTGTCGGTTGCGGCGAGCAAGCGTAGTCGTTGGTTATCCGGAGACAGGGCGGTGATGCCGATGTCCCAGGCGACTTGCTCGAACCATTTCGTGGTCGCTCCGAAGGTGTACCAGCGGGATGTCTGGACTCGCTGTTCGGCGTCGGCGAAGGCCTCCCCGCCCGACGTTCCGGTCAAGCCGCGGAGCGACTGCCATGCGGCCAGCCTGCCGTACGCGCCGTAGAGGCCTTGGTTGTAGGCGCCTCCCGTGGACGCGGCGGCGAACAACACCTGCCAGGCCCGAGAAGGTGGACAGGAAGAAGTCGACAGCGTCATCTTGCGGCCGAGACCACTGAGGCATTCGAGATTCAGCGCGGCGAGCAGGTCGGCGATCGATCCTGCAGGTCCGTCGAGCTCGAATGATCTGGATTCGATCCGGCCGTTCGATTCCTCTGCCCAGTTCGTGACGGCGCTCTCGATGGCCTCGGAAGTCTCGGGCGTGCTGATCTCCCGGACCGGGGGTGGAGCGGCGCCTTTCTCGGAGGTGACCGCTGATCCTTCGTCTGACGGTCCGAAGGGAAGCGAGTGGCTGGAGCCGCGAACGCTGTAGCCGGGAAGCTCGTGTCCCTCTTCCACTGGTGAGCGTCTCAGAGGAAGCCACCGCAAGGGGTGGTGGCTCCAGTGCGGAGACGTGGCCCACTTCGCGATCGCCGGCACATTTTCGATGACCGAGTCCCGGAGGATCAGTTCATGAACGAGGCATGCCCGGAGTTCCTCTGAGCCGCCCTCGCTCCGCAACCCACCGGCGAAGACCTGCGCCAGGTCCTCTGCAGAATGGTTGGAGGCAAGGAGTGACGCCAGATACCGCGCCTTCTTGCGGTCTCCTTCTTCGACGACCGCAAGAAGGCGGAGCGTCTGCTCCATGTGCTCACGTCCGGCTGCGACGGTCAGAAGACGCAGAACGGAGTCGAACACGCTTCGGTACTGCCAGATCGGATTGGAGGATGCCCCGAACCGCTTGAAGAGGGCGATTCCAAGATCTGCGACGAACATGGCATCTCCCTGGGTCAGCCTTCGCTCCGCCAGGTCGCGCACACTGTTCACGTCGTCCATGCCCGACAGGGCTTCAACGGTCTGCTTGATCGAGTCGGACATGCTCTGAGCGTACGCGGTTCGCGATCAAGACCAGTCTCCGGCGGTCTCAGAAACCCTCGATTCCGCAACGGCCGCAGCTGTCAGTCGCCGAGGTAGCGGTGCAGCGAAGTCTTGGGGATACCCGTCTTGCCTGCGATGACGCCGAGGGAGTCGCCCCGGGCCTGCAAGGGTCGGGCGTATTCGATCTTGTCTTCGGGGTGGGCGAGAGGTCGGCCGATCTGGCGGTGGTTGGCTTCAGCGACGGCGCGGGCGTGGGCGGCGCGTTCGGTGGTGAAGCTGCGTTCCATCTCGGCGAACAGAGCCAGGAGGAGGAAGGCGATGCGTCCCATCCCCTCGTCGGCGGTATTGATGGGCAGTGGGTCGGCCAGCGACCGTACTCCGATCTTCTTCTCCGATAGTTCGTGGACGAGGTTGAGCACCTCGCGCAGGTTGCGGCCGATCCGGTCGAGGGTGTGCGCGACGATGGTGTCGCCGGGCCGGGCATAAGCCGGCAGCCGGTTCAGTCCGTCGCGGTCGAGGTTGGTGCCGGTCTTCTTGTCGATGTAGGTCCGCTCGTCGGTGATCCCGGCCGCGGCGAAAGCGTCCAGTTGCCGGTCGAGGGACTGCTGCGTGGTCGAAACCCGGGCATACCCGAGCTCGAGTCCGGGTGGAGCATGATCGTTCCCGGTTCCATCCCGAGGTCGTACCGGAAATCGTTCCCATACGCTCTTTTCGGAACGCACCAAGTGGAACGAATTGTGGAACGAGGGCTGTCCCGTGGTGTCCGTTTCCACAGATGCCACCACCCAGCCCGGTGGCCGTTCCACTTCCAAGGAAGTGGAACGGGTGCCGTGAGCACGGCAGGCTCAGCCGGTCACAGGATCCCGAAGGTGCCCGGTCGGCTGAAATCCCATTCGTGGGCCTCCGGGAGGAACTCCGCCGGTATGCCGCACATCATGATCAGGGACTCGCGTTCGCGTTCGAAGGCCGCGGTGCTCCGGTCATCTTCGGTGCTGTTGGAGTGTCAGGCATGCTAGGCACATGAAGGATTCAGAACGTGTCTGATGCGTTATCCATGGTCGGTCTGGCATGTAAGGCACGTCAGGCACGCGCCATGCTCCTGCCGACCACGGCATGATCCACTCGGTGCCCGCGCTGAGGCAGGCTGAGCCGTACGAGATGATTGTGCGGCGGTCGCCGCTGCACCTGCGCCCGTACGCGCTGGGGGCGGCGGGGTTCCGGACGCGGACGGCGGAGGACGCGCGGATGCTGCCGCTCAACGCGGCCACCTTGATCGTCGATTTCACCGGCATGAGCCCGATCGTCACCGGCCCGCGCGCCACCGCGACGTTCGCGGTCCGCACGCCGTGGCGTCACGGGATGGCGGTCGGGCTCACCCCCGTCGGGATGTCCGCGCTGACGGGCGCGCCGGTCCGGGAGGTGGCCGGGGCGACCGTGCCGCTCGCTGACCTCCTCGGCGTCCGGGCCGAGGAGCTGGCGGGGCGGCTGGGCGAGTCAGCGAGCTGGGACGAGCGCTTCGCCCTGCTGTGGGAGCGCCTGACGGCGTGGCTGTGCCCCGGCCCGGGACGCGACCACCTGATCATGCGCGCCTGGTGGCGGCTGCAGGCCCCGGACTGTCCGCGCACGATCGCGGGCCTCGCCGCCGAGGTCGGTGTCAGCAGGCGGTACGTCGAGCTCGGATTTCGCAGAGTGGTGGGTTTGTCACCCAAGACCGTCGCCCGGATCGCCCGCTTCCAGCGGACCGTGGACAGCTGGCGCCGCCCGTCAGCCACCCTGGACGCGGCCCTGAGCTGTGGTTTCGCCGACCAGCCGCATCTCAGCCGGGAGATCAGGGCGATGTCGCGGCTGACGCCCGCGCAGCTGTTCGCATTCGTTCAAGACACCGGGCGGCTCGCCGAATAGCGTGACCTTCCGCTCCCGGCCGAACGGCGTGCCCGGGACGGGAAGGGGCAGCACGTCATGGGAGTCACGCTCGCCGACTTCGGCAGGGATCCGCTGGGGATCACCATCGTCAAGGCGGTATTCCTGTTCCTCTTCCTGTCGCTGGGGGTCGTGTTCGGGGTCTGGTTCGAGCGCAAGCTCATCTCCAGGATGCAGAACCGCATCGGCCCCAACCGGGCGGGCCCCTTCGGGATCCTGCAGTCGGTGGCGGACGCGATCAAGATGGGGTTGAAGGAGGATCTCTTCCCCAACACCGTGGACAAGGTGCTGTATCTGCTGGCTCCGGTCATGATGGTGGTTCCGGCGTTCGTGGCGTTCTCGATCGTGCCGTTCGGGCCGAAGGTGTGGATGTTCGGGCACCAGACGCCGTTGCAGCTGGTCGATCTGCCGGTGGCGGTGTTGTTCATGCTGGCGATGGGGGCCATCTCGGTGTACGGGGTGGTGCTGGCCGGGTGGTCCTCGCGCTCGCCGTACGCGCTGCTCGGTGGTTTGCGTTCGGCGGCGCAGGTGGTCTCCTACGAGATCGCGATGGGCCTGTCGTTCGTGGCCGTCTTCATCTTCGCCGGGACGCTGTCGACCTCGGAGATCGTGAACGCGCAGACGTCGCTGTGGTACGGCATCATGCTGCTGCCGTCGTTCCTGGTGTATGTGGTCTGCATGTTCGGTGACGCGGCGCGGATTCCGTTCGACCTGCCCGAGGGTGAGGGTGAGCTGGTCGGCGGGTTCCAGACGGAGTACTCCTCGTCGCTGAAGTTCGCTCTGATCATGATGGGCGAGTACCTGCACACGTTCACCGCCTCCGGCATCGCGGTCACCCTGTTCATGGGTGGCTGGCGGGCGCCGTTCCCGATCTCGCTGTGGGCGGGCGCGAACGAGGGCTGGTGGCCGATGCTCTGGTTCTTCATCAAGTTCGTGCTGACGTTCTGCTTCATCATCTGGGTCCGCGCCTCGCTGCCCCGCGTGCGCTACGACCAGCTCATGTCCTTGGGCTGGAAGGTCCTCATCCCGGTCAACCTGGGCTGGATCCTCCTCGTCGCCGCCGTCCGGACGATCACGCAGAGCCCGGGAGTCGTCTCCATCGCGCTCGGGGTCGTCATCGCCGTCGGCGTACTGGCCATCTGGATGCGGTTCGACACCGTCGGCCAGCGGCGAAGGGAAGCCAGGAAGGCACAGGTCGACGCCGAGTTCGAGGAGCTCGGCGAAGAGCCGACCGCAGGCGGCTTCCCGGTGCCGCCGCTCGATCTACCGCACTATCACGGCCGCTGATCCGCCACCCGGGCGCTGACCAGGGTGGCCTGCCGTTCGGCGAGCCGGGCCGCGGGTGGCACCAGGAGGCCGACGAGGGCGAAGCCGACGCCGAGGGCGATCCAGCCGGGGCGGCTCCAGCCCAGGCACAGCGTGGTAACGACGGCCGGGCCGAGGAACTCCAGCGCGCTCATGCCCATCCCGAACAGCCCCTGGTACTGGCCGATGGCGTGCGGCGGGGCGAGCGCGAAGGACAGCTCGAAGCCGCCGGCTTCTCCACGAACACGACGCTGCCGGCCTTCTACGGGCCCTCAGCGCAGAGTTCCGGACGAGTTCGCCGTTCGCGACCTCCGCTCTCGGCTGCGACTGCACACATACCTCCCAGCCGCCAGTCTTTGCTCCGTTCGACCTGACGGGCAGTGCGCTGTTCGTCGCCGCGCCGACCCTGTTGATGTTCGCGTTGCTGGAGGCGCCCGCGTTCGGCTGGACCCATCCGCTCATCCTGGTCACCGCCGTCGCCGGGCTGGTCGCGCTGGTGTGGTTCGGCCTTTCCCGGCGGCGCAGCGCCGCCCCGGTCCTGGCTCCCTTCCTGGTCGCCAACCGCGCCTTTCTGGGCCGGAGCCTCATCGCTCTGGCCCTGGCGGTGGTGGGGAACCTATGGCTGATGGGACTGAACGCCGACAATCCGGTCGCAGCGGCCGCCGCACCGCTGCTGATGATCGGCGTCGGCATGGAAGCACCCTTCGGCATCACCGACGGCCAGGCCATGGCCCTGGTCCCGGCCGACGCGGTCGGTATGGCGGCCGGGTTCCTCAACACGCTGCGTGGCGCGGCGGAGGCCATGGTGATCGCCGCCTTCAGCGCCGCGCTGACCGGCCTCCTCGCGGCCAGCGCCATCGACGCACTGGGCTGGAACGGTGACGGTGGGAGCCGCGGCGGCACAGGCGTGGACATCTTCGGCCCACTCATGCGCCCATAGCCGGAAATTGGACAGTGAATGGCCTGGGAACTGGTCAGGTGAAATGCCGACACTCGGCAGGCAGGTCCTGCGACCGTCCCACCGAGGAAGGCTGATCGATAGTGACAGAACGCGTACGCGTGGCGGTGCTGGCCGGCGGGCCGTCCGCCGAGCACGAGGTGTCGCTGCTGTCGGCGCACGCCGTGCTCGACGCCCTGCCGAAGGAGCTGTACGAGCCCGTGCCCGTCATCATCGACCGCCAGGGCAGGTGGCCGGTGGAGCTGCGACGCGATCAGGTGGACGTGGTCTTCCCGGTGCTGCACGGACCGTTCGGCGAGGACGGCGTCGTCCAGGGGCACCTGGAGACGCTGGGCATCCCGTACGTGGGTTGCGGCGTCCGGGCCTCCGCCGTGGCGATGGACAAGGTCGCGATGCGGCGCGCGTTCCTGGCGGAGGGCATCCCTGTCACTCCGGGTGTGTGGTTCACCGAGCACGAATGGCGCGCCACCATCGACTCCTGGGGGCTGGTGAAGTCGCTCGACTGGCCGATGTACGTGAAACCGTCCGGTCTGGGCTCCTCCATCGGCATCTCGCGTGTCACCACGATGGAGGAGCTGCGCGCGGGTGTGGAGCTGGCGCTGACCCACGACCGGTTGGTCATCGTCGAGCAGGAGGTAGCCGCGCGCGAGCTCATCTGCAGCGTGCTCGGCGGTCACGACTTCCCGGAGGCGTCGCTGCCCGGCGAGCTCCTCGTGCCAGGCGACTGGCTCGACTACGAGGCCAAGTACCTCAGCAATGCCGAGATCGCCACGATCCCCGCCGTCCTGCCTGAACGCGTGGCCGAGGACGTGCGCGAGATGTCGCTGCGCGCCTTCCGGGCGATCGGCGGTTACGGCCTGGCCAGGGTCGACTTCCTCTACGAGGAGGAGTCGGGACGCCTGTACGTGCTGGAGATCAACACCATGCCCGGCTTCACGGCCCGTTCCGTCTACGCCAGGGCCTGGGCCGAGAGCGGTGTCCCGTACCCGGATCTGCTGCGCCGCCTCATCGACCTCGCGTTCGCCCGGAGCGGCAAGTGATCGCCGGAAGCAGGCAAGTGACCGTCAGGAGGGGCAAGTGATCGCCACGACGCTGGAGAGGATCGCGCAGGTCGTCGGCGCGAGCCTGCACGACGTGCGCGATCCGCGCGCGCTGGTGACGGCGCCCGCGGCGGTCGATTCGCGCGAGGTGGTGCCCGGCGGCCTGTTCGCCGCGACGGTCGGCGCCCGCGTCGACGGCCACGACTACGCGGGCCGTGCCGTCGAGGGCGGCGCCGTCGCCGTGCTGGCCTCGCGGCCCGTCGGCGTGCCCGCCCTCGTGGTCGACGACGTACAGCTCGCGCTCGGCGTGCTGGCCAAGCACCTGCTCGGACGCATCAGCCCGACCGTGATCGGCCTGACCGGCTCCGTGGGCAAGACCACCACCAAGGACCTGCTGGCGCAGGTGCTCGAACGGCACGCCGAGACGGTCGCCACGGACAGGTCGTTCAACAACGAGCTCGGACTGCCGCTCACCGTGCTGCGCGCCGATGCCGCCACCCGGTACCTGGTGCTGGAGATGGGGGCCAGCAGGAAGGGCGACCTGACGTACCTGACCGGACTCGCGCCACCGCAGCTTGGGCTGGTGCTCAATGTCGGCAGCGCGCACGTGGAGCGCATGGGATCCGGGCCGGCCGACATAGCCGAGGCCAAGGGCGAGCTGGTCGAGGCGCTTCCGGCGGACGGGTACGCGCTGCTCAACGCCGACGACCCGTACGTCGTCGGGATGGCCGGCCGTACCAGGGCCAAGGTCCTGCTGTACGGCGCGGCGGCGGGGGCGCAGGTGCGGGCGGAAGGCGTGCGGATGGACGACCGCGCGCGGCCCGTGTTCGAGCTGGTGACGCCGGACGGCGGCGCCCCGGTCACGCTCGACCTCATAGGCGAGCATCAGGTGGGCAACGCGCTGGCCGCCGCCGCCGTGGCCACCGCGCTCGGCCTGGGCGCCGCCGAGATCGCCGAGGGACTGAACGCCGCCCGGCGGCGCTCCGCGGGCCGGTTGGAGATCGTCGAACGACGTGACGGCATCACCATCGTCAACGACGCCTACAACGCCAGCCCCGAGTCCATGAAGGCCGGGCTGCGGGCGGTGCGGGCGATGGCGGGCGCCCGCCGTACCGTCGCCGTGCTCGGCGCGATGGGGCAGCAGGCGGACACCTCGCGCGCCCGGCACGTCGAGATCGGCCGGCTCGTCGCCGACCTCCGCTTCGACGTGCTGATCGCGGTGGGGGAGGGGGATCCGCTCGCGATGGCGTGGGCGGCGGAGTCCGCGAACCGGGGCGTGGCCGTCCACACGGTCGAGGACGTGTCCGGCGCCACCGAGCTGGCCGGCTCGCTGCTCGAACCGGGCGACGTGGTGTTCGTCAAGGCCTCGAGCGAGATCGGGCTCGGCACCTGCGCCCGCGCGCTGGCCGACGCCTGAACAGCTTCTGTTCTGCCGAATGACCAGCCACCCTGTCAAGCCTTCCGGCGACGAGCCGGCGAAACGGAGTTCCATGCGCACCATCGGTCTTATCGGCGGGTTGAGCTGGGAATCGACGGTGATCTACTACCAGATCATCAACCAGCGCACCCGCGAGCACCTCGGCGGCAGCCATTCCGCCAACAGCCTCATCTGGTCGGTCGACTACACGACGGTCGAGGACCTCATCTTCGCCGACCGCTGGGACGAGGTGAGCACGTTGCTGACCGGTGCGGGCAGGCGACTGGAGGATTCCGGCGCCGACGTCCTGCTCGTCTGCAGCAACACCTTCAGCCGGGTGAGCGACGACGTGGAGCGGGCCGTGGGCGTGCCGGTGCTGCACATCGCCGACACCGTGGGCGCCGAGATCCGCGCCAGGGGCATGCGCAAGGTCGGCCTGCTCGGCACCAGGTTCACCATGGAGGAGCCGTTCTACCTGGATCGGCTGGCCGCCCACGGCGTCGAGGTGGTCGTCCCGCGTCGCGAACAGCGGAAGCTGGTCCACGACGTGATCTTCGACGAGCTGGTGCGCGGGGTGATCAGGGAAGCGTCCAGGGACGCCTACGCGCGGATCATCCAGGACCTTGCGGACGACGGCGCGGAGGGCGTCGTCCTCGGCTGCACGGAGATCGAGCTGCTGATCAGTGAGAAGCACAGCCCGATCCCTGTGCTGCCGAGCGCCCGGCTGCACGCCGAGGCGGCGGTCGGGTTCGCCCTCGCCGAGTGATTCACGTACGGCTGGTTCCGTACAGCTCGCGGTGCCACAGGTCGGCGCAGACCCGTTCGATGCCGGCCGCCAGGTGGCGGCGGTAGGTGGTGAAGGGGATGCCGAGCCGTTCCGCGGCCAGCTCCTGCGTGGGCGTACCGCAGAGGAACGTGACGGACAGCGCCCGATGGAACTTGACCGAGCGCGGGTCCTCGCTCAGGTCGCCGATCGCCTGGCGCAGCAGGTCACCCAGAGCCGTGGCGGGATTCTGCTCCTCGGCGACCAGCCTGGTGCGCGTCAGGGGGGAGGTGGCCAGCTCGTCCGGCCGCGGCAACCTGCGCAACGCTCCGCGGACCGCGTCGGCGAACTCCTCCCTGGACAGCACCGCCAGTCTCGCCGTAGCGGCGCCAGGGCCGCTCGCGGGCCTCTTGACCATCTGCTCCAGCCACGCCTGCGCGGGCACCGCCCGCCAGTCATGAACGAACAGGCCGCCGGAGATGTCACGCATCCCGTGATACCGCTCCGTCCGTGCTTCGATGTACGACCAGGCCAGCCGTTCGGCCCGCAGACAGTTGCCGAGCGCTCGCCACTGGATCAGCTCCAGCAACAGCGAGTTACCGCGGTACGGCGGCAGCACCCACTGCCTGCTGACCGCCAGGTGCTCACCGGCGCGCAGCGGGGTGGTGGCGCGCGCGTGCGCCCACGCCGCGGCCACGACGGGATCGGCCGCCAGCTCCTCCTCATCGAGCTCCGTCAACCGCAGCCACGCGGAGAGAGCCACCGGCTCGCCCGTCTCGGCGCTTCGATAGAGGCGGAACGCTTCCGGCTGACGCTCCACCCAGAATGCCGCCTCCTGCACCAGGATGCCGGCCTCCGCCTGTGGCAAGGCCTCTTCCTGGAACTCGCCGTCGCCGGTAGGCGGCCCGTGGTGGAGATGGAGCAGTGCCGCCACCGCGCCGGGCACGTCCGCGTTGCTCGCCGTACGCACCCTGTCCGCCACGCGCGCATGCACGCGCTCGTGCATCACCGTGTACGCCTCGGGGTCCCGCCAGCGCAGGTCCGCCTCCAGCAGCCGCCGGACCACGCCGTGCGGGAACAGCCCGAGACCGCTCGATTCGACGAACGGCAACCGCCGCAGCCAGCGGAACAGCGTCCCCGCGTCCTCGGGGAAGGCCGCCCGCAGCAGGTCCTCCGTCGTCCTGTACGCGTGCGCGCAGATCTCCAGGGCACGCCGGTGCGCGGCCGAGGGCAGCTCGCCCACCAGCTGATCCAGCAACTCGGCCACCAGGTCCTGATCAGGCCTCCATCGCCCGCCGTCCTTCGCCGCCACGGCCGCCCCCAGGAGCAGCGCCAGCGGGTGACCGCCGGCGAAGGCGAGCAGCGGCTCGCGCGCCTCGGCCGGCACACCGGCGGCGTCCAGCAGGGTGTGCGCGTCCGCGGCCCGCAGATCGCGCAGCGGCAGCACCTCCAGCGACCCCGCCCATGCCGGGTCCGCCTGCCAGCGCACATCCGGCGGGTTCCGTCCCGCGATCACCACCAGCGCCCCCGCGGGCACCCGCGGCAGGAACCGTTCGCGCAGCCACCCCTCCAGGCTCTGCACGCGGTCGAAACCGTCGAACAGCAGCACCGCGTCGTCCTGGCAGGCCGCCGGGTCCATCAGGCGCTCGTCCAGCATGGACACGGGCCGCCCCGCCGTCTCGGCCTCGTCGGCGAAGCGCCGCAGCAGGGCCGACTTCCCGATGCCGCCCGGACCGTGCACGTACAGGACGCTGCGGGCGCCGCTGTACAGCGCCGTGGTGAAAAGCGCGAGCTCCTCCTCCCGCCCCACGAACGCCATCTCGCGCGCCGCGCGCAGCCGCCGCCCCAGAGAACCGGACATGGATCGCTACCCCTTCTCCAAGAGGTGGTGCACGCCGGGGTGGGGGAGCCGTCGCGGCGGTATGCCCCGCCTGTCCGGGCGGTGCTCGAAATGCCACCACTCGTTGTCGTACAGGCGGTAGAGGTCGTAGCGGGCGCCGTGCTCCTCCAGCCAGCGAGCGCCTTCGTGCGGGCGCACGTCCAGGGCGATGCCCTTGACGTGGCTGGACTCGGCCGGTGGCAGCACGAGCATGCGGGCCAGGTACGGAGAGCCGGAACGGCGCACCTCGTCGTCGAACATCCGCTGCTGGACGACGGGGTCGCGGTACCCGGAGGTGACGCCGATGAGCTGGCCGTGACGCCACAGCGCCTCGGTCCGTGCCGCGGTGAACGCGGCCGTCGCGCCGTCGGTGAGCCCGGCGAGGTTCTCGGCGGGGAAGCGCATCCGCAACGCCCAGCGGCAGGCCAGTTCGCGGGCGCGGCCTGGATGGCGAACGAGGGCTGGCGGCAGCAGCAGCACGGCGAGCACCAGCGTGGCCGCGGCGTACAGCCTGTCTCGGGGCCGGGGAGGGATGGTGCGTGGTTCGTCCATGACGAACCACCCTTGGCGCCAAATATGAGCGCGTCGTCCCCCGAATGTCACCGTTTGTCGACGGCCCCAGGCTGTGCGCCTCTCACCGTCGAGCGAACTACCAGGACGGGCATCCTCCAGTGCTGGGACCGGAGCTCCCGCTTACGCGATCAGGAGGCTGGCCAGCGCCGGACCGAAGGCGCCGCCGAGTTGGTAGCACAGGGTGAACAGGGCGAGCGCGGTGGCTCGATGCTCGCCTGGCACGGCCTTGCCGGCGCGATCGGAGTGCCAGGCCATCGCCGCCGTGGCGGCGAACACTGCGAACGCGTTGGCCGCCACGAGGGCCGTCGGCCAGGGCGCGGCCAGCGGCAGGGCCACGGCCACGGTGCCGGCGGTCAGGAGGACCGTCCGGGTGAGGGCGGGGTCGTACCGGGAGGTCCAGCGGGTGAACAGCAGCGAGGCGATTGAGCCGGCGGCCAGCATGACCAACGTCGCCAGCCCGATCCGTTCGGCCGGCCAGTGACGTTCCAGCATTCTGGGAACGGTGTAGAGCAGGGCGAAGTAGGAGGTGGACAGCGCGCACGCGGTCGCCGAGGCGATGATGAACACGCGGGAGCTCACCACCGCCCGGGGGATGAACCCGGCGTTGTTCCTGCGGATGTGCTGGGTCAGGAGCGCGGTCGCGATGGCGGCTGCGGCCAGTGTGGCCGGGCCCAGGCGCGGGGTCAGGATGAACGCGCTGATCAGCGTCATCACCAGCAGGATGCCGACGATGTCGGTGGGCGCGGAGGCGTCGGCGGGTCCGGCGTCATGATCGTGGGGGTGTGCGGGGGTGTGGCGCAGGACGGCGGGGACGGCCAGCAGCGCGGGCACGGACAGCAGCAGCGGCGTCCGCCAGGAGATCGCTGACAGGGTGGAGCCGACCAGCGGGCCGAACGCGCCGACGAGGCCGACTCCGGCGGTGATCACGCCTGTCCGGGAGGTCGTCCCGGCCAGGGTGATGGCGAGGGTCACCAGGCCGCCCCCGCCGGCAGCCTGAGCGGCGCGTCCGGCCAGCAGCATCGGCAGCGCCGGCGCGAGTGCCACCAGGAGCGTGCCGAGCAGCACCAGGGCGGCGTTGGCGAGTGTGGCGACGCGGCTGCCGCGGGTACGCAGCAGCGCGGCGGTGAGTGGGGCGCCCAGCACGCCACCCCAGCCGAAGGCGGTGGCGGCCCAGGTGGCGTCGGCGGCCGAGATGTCGAGCGCGTGGGCCAGAGCGGGGATGACGGTGGTGGTGCTGTTGGCGCTGAGTGAGGTCGGCGTCGCCAGCAAGGCGAGAGAGAGGACGGAGATCCGTCCCCTGTGTGCAGTTGCATGGATCACTCGCTCAAAGTACACCGAATAGTGTAGAATTTGCACTCATCGGTGTAGTTTGACCTGGACAGCGGTACGCCACCCGTGCCGGTCGCCGAATTCCGGGCCCGCATCGCCGCCGCCGACGCCCTGCTGATCGCCACCCCGGAACACAACGCCTCGGTCCCGGCCGTACTGAAGAACGCCATCGACTGGGCGAGCACCCCACCCGAAGGGTTGTTGCGTGGCAAGCCGGTGGCCATCGCAGGCGCCTCACCGGGACCGTTCGGTTCGGTACGCGCGCAACTCGCCCTCCGCCAGATCCTGGCCGCGGTGGGGGCCGAAGTCGTGGTCAAACCGGAGGTCACGGTGTTCCACTGTGACACCCGCTTCACCGGCGAACGCGAGCTGAGCGACCCCTACACCGCCGACCTGCTGCGAGAACTGCTCAACGCCCTGTCACGCAAGGTCCGCCCGTACACTGCGGCCAAGTAGCCCCAGCCCGAAAGGACACCGATGACCCTGAGCCGGCCCGAGCCGTACGGCAGAGCGGACAAGCGGCAGGCGATCACCCAAGCCGCTCGCCGTGTGTTCGGCCGCGACGGCTACACCCGCGCCAGCATGGACGCCATCGCCGCCGCGGCCGGGGTGTCCAAGCGGACGGTCTACAACCACTTCACCGACAAGGAACAGCTGTTCCTGACCGTCGCGCTGGAAGGCGCCGAGGACGTCACCGCCGCGATCGCACAGATCATGGACCGGCACCTGCACAAAATCGTGGACCTGGAGCAGGACCTGATCGACTTCTCCCTCGACCGGGTCGCCGCAGTGACCTCTTTTCCCGATCACTTCGCTCTGGTACGGGCCATCGAGGCCGAGGCCGCGCACATCCCCCCACCGATCCTGAAGTCCTGGATCGCAGCCGGACCACAGACCGGGCACCTGCGCCTGGCACCATACCTGCGCCGGATCGCCGACCGCGGCCTGCTGGACATCCAGGACGCCGACAGCGCCGCCGCCCACCTCACCCTGCTGACCGTCACCGATGTCAACCAGCAGACGTTCTACGGCGCCGTCCCACTGCCCCAGGAAGAGATCACTCAGCTCGTCACCATCGGCGTACGGGCCTTCCTGCGCAGTTACGCCCCCACCGTCCCTTAGCGTGATGCGCCAGGAGTTCGCGCTGAAGCGCTCTCCTGGGTTTCGATGGTCGGCGGGTCTGGACGCGGACTGTGGTCTCGGTGCGGACCTCGCGCACCGGCTCGGCGCCCACGATCGCCGCGGCGATGTCGCGCTGCAGGCAGCGCTCGGTGGTGCGCACCCGGCAGGACTTGCTGCAGTAGCTCGGCGGCCGACCGCGCCCGGAGTAGGCGACGTAGGCGGCACACCGGGGGGCCACCGGAAGACGGCGGAAACGGGCCGCGGGCTTGATCGCTGATCGTTAAGGTCCTTGCGTTTCGGCTGCTTAGCAATGGTCCCTGGAGGTTTGGATGGCCTCGATCGATCGGACGGCGTACCCGGGGCTCACCCGGGCGGTTACGCGCAGGTCAGGCCTTACTGCGCTGGATTCACGGCTGAAACTACGAGGACCCCGGTTTCGCGACACACCTGCGGGCCCGCCGGACATGACCTGGGTATGAACGTCACCGACACCGGGCCGCCGCGCAGCCAGCGCTTCGCCCACCTCTACGAGCAGACGTACGCCGCGTTGCTGCGGTTCGTCGAACGTCGCGTCCCCCCCTCCCACGCCGAGGACGTGGTCGCCGACGTGTTCCTCGTCGCCTGGCGGCGCCTGGACGACGTGCCGCGTGCGGCGGACGAGGCGCGCGCCTGGCTGTTCGGCGTGGCGCACCGCACTCTCCGCAACGGGCTGCGGGCCGACCAGCGACGGCAGGCGCTCACCGTCCGCATCGCCGACAGCCGGCTGACCGACGCCGCGGCGGCCGGGCTGGACCCCGATCTGGTGGCACGTCGGCTCGACCTCGTCCAGGCGTGGCGGCGGCTCAGCCCGCGCCACCAGGAGACGCTCGCCTTGGCCGTGTGGGATGGCCTCACAGCCCCACAGGCCGCGCGGGTGCTCGGCATCACTCCCGTCGCGTTCCGGCTCAGGCTCGCCCGTGCCCGGCGTGCCCTGCGCCACCACGCCGACGCCGCCCCCGCCACTACGACCCAGCCCGTGGCGACCGCCACCGTGGACTCCAGGAGCATGTGATGAACGACACCCTCGACCACGCCCTGCGCGGCCTCGACCCGGCCGTCACCCCCGCTGACCTGGACACCAGCATCGACCCCAAGGCTCAGGCCCTGCTGGCCCGGGTGATGGCCACCGACCCCATGGGGGCGCCCGCAGCGACGACCAGCAGCCCTCGCGTACTCACCGCCAGGCGTCTCACCGTTGCCGGCGGAGGGGTGGCCGCCGGCATCGCGGCAGCGCTGCTGCTGCCCGGCGTGTTCGGCGGCGGCTCGGCGATG
>NZ_JBEXYU010000062.1:0-22105 GCF_040631115.1 Nonomuraea sp. NPDC005692
AAGGCGTGGGCCCGCGCCAAGGGCCTGGACGCAGCCCCGCTCGGCGGCCTGCCCGGCCTGGCCTGGGCCGTACTGGCCGCGCGCACCGTCCAAGAAGCGGACGCGGACGAGCTGCTCCGCCACTTCTTCAGCACCTGGGCCGCCTGGAACTGGAACGACCCGGTCACCCTCACCCCCGGCCCCACCCCGCCGGCCCAGGACGTCATGACCGTGCTGACGCCCACCGCACCCGTACGCAACTGCGCCCGCCAGGTCACCGCCGGCGGCCTGGACCGGCTCACCCAGGAGCTCTACCAGGCCTGGGAACTCACCGAAGAGGGCCGGTACGACGAGCTGCCCGCCCCGCCGCCCCTCCACCGGCGGCACGCGGCATGGGCGGTGCTGACCGTGCGCCCCGGCCGTACGGAGGAGCTGGACGAGGCGCTCGGCCGCGTCAGGGGACGCATGCTGGAGCTGCTCGCCGCCCTGGAGGAGGCGGGGCTGCCGGACGTTCACGCCTGGCCGCACCCGTTCGAGCGGGAACCCGGGCGGGCCCGGTACACGATCGGCCTCGCCCGTACGCCTCCGCCGGCCGCCAGGCTCACCGAGATCACCGCCCGGTGGACCGCGTCCATGCCCGGCGTGACGATCGAACGGGCCGAGTGGAGCGACGTACCGACCCTGACGGCTCCCTCATAGCGGAACGTCCTCCGGGACGCGCCCGCACAGAACGTTCAGTGCGCGGCGGCGCCGCAGAGGCGCAGCGTGCTCCGCAGGCACAGGGCCGCCGCCTCAGGCGGGGTGAGACGGCCGCCGGAGACCTCGGCCGCGGCGGTGTGCTGGAGCCCGATGACTGCGGCGGCGAGCCAGTCGGCGGGGAGTGACCCGTCGAGCGCGCCCGCCTGCTGGCCGCGCCTGATGAGCCGTTCGAGCCGCGGCGGGACGACGTCGTGGGGATCGTTGCTCTCGGGCCGGATCCGGCTCACGGCCGGGTTGAACAGCAAGGGGTAGCGGCGCAAGAACCGCCAGCCGGCGTCGAGGAACCCGGCCAGGGCGTCGGCGGGCGGGGCGGTGTCGAGCTCGGCCCGGCGCAGCGGTACTGGATCAAGATCAGCGATGCGTAGGACCCGGTGAGTGCCTGACGCTGCCGGGTCTTGTGAGGCGGCAGCATGGCAGCGTGATCCCCCAGGCGGGCCATTCGCCTTCGTATCGTGATTTCACCTGTGCGGCTTCTCCCCGCTGGGCGCTTTGATGGCTGCCTTTCAGTAACTTTCAGCCGTGAGGCAGTCCTTGGCGGGTCTGGTCTTGGAAACATTCGTGTCAGCGCTCGAGAATCAGCCAGCCTTCTGGCGGATAGTGGAATTGCCAACGCATGGGGGTCATGGAGACTATGACGTCATATTCGATCATGACGTCGTAGTTTCGGCACGCAGTGCGTCCCGGGTTTGCTCGGCATCGCGATCGCGCTCGCTCCACAGCGGCCGCTGTCCTTGGCCGTAGCCGAACCTCGGCTCGTCATCGCCCATGATCCCACCGTAGACGCCACGAGACTGCCGTCCAGGTCCTGTGTATCGCCGCAGGTCAGGCAAATCCGTGGCCAAGGCGAACGAGGAGATCTTCAACACCCGGGTGCGGACCAAGCTGCGTGGCTCCTACTCCCACCACTACCGGCGCGGCCTGCCCAAGCCGCTGCGAGCGGTGAAGTTCCGTTCCAACAACGACACCTTCAAACCGGTCACAGCTCTTCGGTTGACCTCAATCGCACTTGAGGTATCAGACTCGGCGTCATGAACGTTGTCGAGGTGACGGAATTCGGCGGTCCCGAGGTGCTCGCGGCCGCGCAGGCGCCCGACCCCGTCCCGGAGGCCGGGCAGGTGCTGATCGGCGTGTCGGCGGTGGACGTCATGTCCATCGACGCGCAGTTGCGTGCCGGGTGGGGGAAGGACTGGTTCCCCGCCCGGCCGCCGTTCGTGCCGGGCACCGGAGTGGCCGGGCGGGTGCTCGCGGCCGGTGACGGCGTGGATCCCTCGTGGGAGGGGCGGCGGGTCGCCGCGCTGCTCCCGGGGGGCGGCGGGTACGCCGAACTGGCCGTGGCCGGGGTGGAGACCGTCGTGGTGGTGCCCGAGGGGGTGCCGCTGTGGCGGGCGGCGGCGCTGATCCAGGTGGGTCCCGCCGCACTGAGCCTGGTAGCGGCGGCCGGGCTGGAGCCGGGGGCGCGGGTGCTGGTCATCGGGGCCGGTGGGGCGCTGGGCCTGCCGATCGTCCGGCTCGCCCGCGCCGGCGGCGCCCGGGTGACGGCGGCGGCGCGCGGCCCGGCCAAGCGGGCGGCTGCCCTGGAGGCGGGCGCGGCGGAGGCGGTCGGCTACGAGGAGGTCTCGGGACCCTTCGACGTGGTGTTCGACGGGGTCGGGGGCGAGATCGGCCGGGCCGCGTTCGAGCTGCTGGAACGCGGCGGGCGGTTCTTCGCGTACGGGGTGAGCAGCGGTTCCGGCGCCCCTGTCGACCCGGCGGAGGCGGAGCGGCGCGGGGTGCGCCTGGTCGGGATGGAGCAGGTGCAGTTCGCCCCAGGCGAGTTCGGGCGGCTGGCCGGGCTGACCATGAAGGAGCTGGCGGCGGGCGGGCTGACGACCCCCGTGGGCCTGGCACTGCCGCTGGAGCGGGCAGCCGAGTCGCACGCCGCGCTGGAGGCGCGCGAGCTCGTCGGCAAGGCCGTCCTGCTCGTCACCGCCGAGGCCGTGCGCCACCACCGGCTCGGTGGCCCCGAGGTGCTGGAGCTGGAGGAGGTCCCGCTCCCGCAGCCGGGCGCCGGCCAGGTGCGGGTCCGGGTCAGGGCGGCTGGTGTGAACGCCATCGACTGGAAGCTCCGCACCGGCTTCCCCGGCGCCACGATCGACGGTCCCCAGGGGACCGGGCTGGACCTGGCGGGCACCGTCGACGCGCTCGGCCCGGGGGTGACCGCCTGGCGGCCGGGCGACGCGGTGTACGGCCAGGGAACGGGCACGCTGGCCGCGTACGCGATCGCCGAGGCGGACGGCCTGGTGGCCAAGCCGGACGATCTCACGTACGAGGAGGCCGCCGCGCTGCCGGTGGCCGTCGAGACAGCCACCCGCACGCTGCGCGAACTCGGCGTCGAGAGGGGCCACACGCTGCTGATCCACGCGGTCGCGGGCGGCGTCGGGCTGGCCGCCGCGCAGCTCGCCCGCGCCGCGGGCGCCGATGTGGTCGGCACCGCGAGCGAGCGCCACCACGCGTTCCTGCGCGGCCTCGGCGTGCGGCCGGTCGTCTACGGCGAGGGCCTGGAGGAGCACCTGCCGCACACCGTGGACCGGGTGCTGGACGCCTCGGGCAGGGACGTGCTGGACCTGTCGGTCAAGCACACCGGCGACCCGGCCAAGGTGGTCACGATCGCGGACATGACGGGGGCGAACCGCCTGGGCGTGCGCTTCTCGACCGGCCGCGACACCTCCCCCGCCGCCCGGGCGCGGGCGTTGCGCGCGGCCGCGGGCGTGGGCGTGCGCATCCCGGTCGCCGAGGTGTTCCCTCTGGAGCGGGCCGCCGACGCTCACCGGCGCAGCCAGGACGGCCACTTCCTGGGCAAGATCGTCGTCAATACGGAAGGATCCCTTCCGTATTAGCCGACATGCTGGAAACCTCGGCTCGCCTGCTCAAGCTGCTGTCCCTCCTCCAGGCGCACCGCGACTGGTCGGGACCCGAGCTGTCCGCCCGCTCGGCGTCTCGACCAGGACCATCCGCAACGACGTCGAGCGCCTGCGCTTGCTCGGCTACCCGGTGCACGCCCCGCCCGGGGTGGCCGGCGGCTACCGCCTGGGCGCGGGCGCCGAGCACGCCACCGGCCGGCTGGACTTCCTCACCGACACCCTGGCCCGCGCGGCGGTCCGCTGCTGTCCGGGACCTGCTGGAGCTCGGCTCGGGCACCGTGGCCCTGGTCGACGCGCTGCTGTTCCGGCCGAGATCATCCGGGTGCTGACCGCCGACGGCGTGCTGATCTGGGCCGGCCAGTTGGGCGCCGACGGGCCGCTGTTTCTGGACACACCCACCGCTATCACCGCATCGGGTAGCGCCTGGAGCGCGGTCCAGGCCGAAGCCGGCTGGACAACTGGGCCGTACTGCGCCGAGCCGGGACGCCTCGGCCGAAGACAGCGGCCTCTCCAGGCAGCTGAGGCACGAGGCCGCGCAGTCAGGCGCCGGGCCCGTCGTTGGCCAGCACCCGGTAGACACTGGCCAACGACGGGTGACGTCCCTTGTTCTTGCCCGTGGTGATGACCAGCTTGGACGCGATCTCCCGCACCGGGACCCCGCGCTCACGCAGGCTGTGCGCATAAGCGACCATGTCGTCGTCGAACACCCTCGGTCGGCCGCCATGGCGGCCGCGCTCGCGGGGCTGAAGCCTGGCCCTCGGGAGACTTCTCCCGGATGTACTCGCGTTCGGATTCGGCCATGCCGGCGAAGAGCAACTCGGCCGCGCCGCGCCCCAGGCGCTTCATCTCATGCACCGTGAAGATCACCCGCTGGTGCGGGACGGCGGACTTGATCGTGCGGACGTACTCCATGGCCTTGGCGAACTCCGGCCGCACCTTCGCGCGTGCTGATCTTCTCAGAGGAGATCGGCTCACATCCTGCCGCCGCCAGGGCGGCTCTCCAGCGGGTGATCTAGCCATTGCTTGGTGATCGTCGGGACGCCGGATCTGTTGGGAGCCCCTAACCAGGCAGGGCTGTGCCGGCCCTCATGGCCGGGCGGCGGAGACCACGGGCATGCGCAGTGTCACCGCTGTCGCGACCAGCAAGGCCACGAGCAGGACGATCGCCATGAAGACCTGCCCGTGCAGACCGAGGACGAAGACAGTGCGGTCGGCGAACTCCGGGTCGTAGGTGGCGGTGCCGGGGAACAGGAGCGCACCGATCATGCCGAGCCACGGGATGGCCAGGACGGCGGCGGCGTGCAGCAGCGTGTTCCGGGCCGGCCGTAGTGCGAGGGCCAGGCCGGTGAGGCCGAGGAGCACGGTCATCACCATGTATTGGGCGTCGTGGAACTTGGCGTGGGGCGGCCAGGTCGGGTTGAAGGCGTGCTGTGCCGCGAGGCCGGGGATGGCCAGGTCGGCGAGCACGGCGCCGACCGTCGTGATCGCTGCGACGGCAATGATCAGGATTCGTGGGAGGGGCATCAGATCGTCCAGGTGTAGGCGGGGGTGAGCGAGCGGGCGAAGAGCACGTTCGGGAGGAGCGGGAGGACCGCGTCCCGCAGGGTGGTCAGCGGCGTGGAGGTCCAGTGCGCGGCGGCGCCGGCCTGACGGGACCTGCGGACGATCAGCTGGGTACGCGGCCTGCGGATGCGGTCGTAGGCCGCCAGCCCTTCGCGTACGCCGAGGGTGTCCACCGCGTGCGCGAGCGTGACCGCGTCCTCGAGCGCCTGGCAGGCGCCCTGCCCCAGGTTGGGGGTCATGGCGTGGGCCGCATCGCCGAGAACGGCGACGTTCCCGGAGACGTACGTCGGCAGCGCCGGCAGCTCGTGGGTGTCGTGTTGCAGCACCGCCTCCTCTTGCGTGGAGTCGAGCAGCGCTGGGATGGGATGGTGCCAGCGGGCGAAGCGTTCGCGCAGCTCGTTCAGGCCGACGTGGGAGCCGGCGGGGGCGTTGGCCATCACGTAGCAGTAGACGCGGCCGTCGGGCATCGGCACCTGCCCGAACCGTTCGCCCCTGCCCCACGTTTCCACGCTTCCCTCGACGGGCTGAGGCGGAGCGATGAGACGCCAGGTGGTGTAGCCGACGTAGCGCGGCCCTGGAAGGTGAGGCCAGAGCGAGCGGCGCGTCACGCTGTGCACGCCGTCGGCGCCCACCACGAGATCCGAGGTGCAGGAGCCGCCGTCGTGGCGGACCGTGCCGTCGGGCCGCACGTGCTGGACGTCGATGCCGGGCCGCAGAGCCTCCGGCGGCACGGCTGCTCTCAGCAGGTCGACCAGGTCGGCCCGGTGCACGGTCACCCACGGGCCGAAGCGGCGCTTGAGGCTCTCGACGTCGTTGCGGATCAGCCAGTCCCCGCGGCTGCTGCGGATCCCCGCGAGCGGGTCGGCCGAGCCACCCGCGCGCAGGCGGTCGCCCAGGCCGACCGCGTCCAGCGCGCGCAGGCCGTTGGGCTGAATGGTCAGTCCCGCGCCCACCTCGGTGAACTCGGCGGCGCGTTCGAGGACCTCCACCTGCCAGCCACGTCTGTGGAAGGCGACGGCCGTGGCGAGCCCGCCGATGCCGCCTCCCACGATGATCACTTTCATGTTTCAGGTCTCCTTGACGGTCAGTGCAGGCCGCGCTTGCCCGGGGCCCAGAACGGCTTGGTCTTGATCGAGGCTCGGGGCCAGTTGCGTTCGCGTATCAGGAAGTCGCGCACCAGCTGGCAGGTTCTGGCCTCGCCTGCCACGTAGGCGGCTCCGGCGTTGCCCGGCAGGTCGAGTTCGGCCACGGCCGCGAGCAGCACCGGGGAGGCGACCGCGGGGGCGCCGTGGCGGTGGACGCGGCGCAGCGTCGGCGTCCCGGGCATGGCCAGGTCGTGCTCGGGGGTCTCGCTCTCCAGGACGCCGAACATCCGGGCGGACGTTCCCAGCGCTCTGATCATCGGTCCGAAGGCGGCGCCGGCGGTCTCCTCTCCGATGAACACGTGGTAGTCGGCCTCGCGGGTGAAGAAGTCGCTTTGCGGCCACCAGAAGGTCACGCGGTTCCCGGGCCGTGCCGCCTGTGCCCACTGCAGTCCGATGCCGTCGCCCGCGTACAGGTGGACGCGCAGTTCGATCGCCTGTCTGCCGGGGTCGAGGTCCCAGATCGTGTACGTGCGCAGCGTCTCGGCCGGGCGCAGGATGCCCGACACCGACAGCGGGTCCCGCAGCTGGATTCTGACGTGCTGGCCGGGCGTCCAGGGGAAGGCGACAGGCTGGTCGGTTTCCAGCCGGATCCGGCGCATGGCGAGGTTGACCTGCTCGGCGACGGTGACGGTCGCCTCCATGGCGTACTTGCCGGACAAGCGGTCGCGTATCAGGCGGGCCATGTCAGGAGTCCTTGCGTCGCCGTACGTGCGCGGATCTGGACATCCGCCACCACACGGCCGTGATCAGCACCATCACCGCGAGAAGGATCCACCACATATCGCTCCTTACGACCTCTAGATTATTTAGAGTCATTAAGGAAGCATAGATGCCCTAAGATGTCAACGGGAATGACAAGAGAGGTGATGATGTCCGCACACACCAGCAGGCGGGAACGGCTGCGCCAGGCCACCCTGGAGGAAATTCACGCGGCCGCGCGCAGGCTGCTGGTCGAGCAGGGATCAGCCGCGGTGACCATCAACGCGGTCGCCCGGCAGGTCGGCATGAGCGGCCCGGCTCTCTACCACTACTACGCCGGCCATGACGAGCTGGTCGGCGCGGTGACCGCGGACTTCTTCCGCGAGCTGGCCGCCGTCATGGAGCAGGCCCGCGACGCCCGCGCCGGCGCGCCGTCCGGCGACCGCCTGCTGGCCGTCTGCCGGGCCATGCGGGCCTGGGCCGTCACCCATCCCGCCGAGTTCGGCTGGATCTTCGCCAGCCCCATCGCCGCCCCCAACCGCGGTGCCGGCTCGGTGCGTCACCAGGCCGCCCTGCGTTTCGAACAGGTCCTGCTCGACCTGACGGTCGAGCTATGGCGGACCCGGCCGTTCCCGGTGCCCGATCTGGCCGACCTGCCCGCCTCCCTGCGCGAGCAGTTGACCGCCTACTCCACCGCCATCGACGGGCTACTGCCGCCCGAGGCCGCACACGTCTTCCTGTCGTGCTGGATCAGGCTGTACGGCCTGCTGTGCATGGAAGTTTTGCACCAACTGGACTTCGCCTACACCGACATGGAGCCCGTCTTCGAAGAGTGCCTGCACGACCTGGCGGTCACCCTCGGCATCGACGACGCGGCGGCATAACTCCGGCCGGTCGTCGGGAACGCGCCAGGAGCCCGTCACCTGGACGTGGTGTGCAGGGTACTCTCGTCGGCGGGTGCTGGTCGGCTTGGGGGCGGGCGTTGCGCAGTGCGGTCTCGACGCCGCGGTTGGTGGTCATGGACCCGGGCGGAAGTGAAGGCCACGCGGCCCATCAGATGGGCCGGGACGATGGCCTGCATTTCCTACGGCGACGGCCCCTACGCCAACACCAGATGGAAGGGCGTCGTGATCTCCCGGGGCGACGGCGGCAGAACGTCCAGCGACGCCGGAAATTACAAGTACTACGCCGGGTCGGCGTGCATCTCGGCACCCGGCCAGTGCCTCGATGTCGAGGGGATCTCGCCGTCATGGACGAGCGTCAAGCTCAACATCGTGCACTGCGGCTGAACCACACCCACACCTGACTCCGCACACGACAACGCCCCGGTCCGCCTCAGGCGGGCTGGGGCGCTGTGTGTTGGCCGGCGGTTCCGCCAATCGCTACAAGGGGGAAAAGGGCGGGGGCGTTCCGGCAGGAGTCACCGGTCTGGGCGCGGCGCCGGACCGCGGCATCCCCCGTGAAGCGCGCCGTCTCGGCCCTGTTCTCCCGAAGCTGCCGCGAAGTGACAAGTAGCCTCAGCGTGTTGTTAGGGCCTTGATCTCTGTGCGAGGTTCAGGAACCTCGCCGCCAGTGAGGGCGGCGAAGTCGGCGCGGGCCTGTTCGACGACTTCCGGGTACGCCTCCCGCTTGGCGTGCTCGGCCAGCGCCCGGTAAATCCTGGCGACGGATGGGTTCTGGCCCTTGCGTTTGCCGGTGGGGATGATCGCGCACATACCGGTCGGCGGCGTCGGGGCAATGTCATGGCCGCCTGCGGCGCCCACGAGGCCGAGCGCGCTGGCAAGGGTGACGATGCGGCCGTATCCCGCGGCTCGCATGAACGGGACGGCCGCCTGGCAGGCCAGGAAGGTCCCGACGACGTTGACCTCAAGGCAGCGCCGGAGCTGGGCCGCGCCGAGCTCGCCGACGTCGCCCCTGGCCTGGATCCCCCGCACTGGTCACCAGAATGTCCAGGCGGCCGAATCGCTCGGCGACCTCGCCCACCACCCGGTGGACGCCCGCTTCGTCGCTGACGTCGCAGGCCAACGCTGAGGCGGCCCGGCCTGTGCAGGATGTGATGCGTGCCGCGGCCCGCTCGCCGGCCTCCCGCCGCCGGCTGACGAGCGCGACCGCCGAGCCGGCCTCCGCGAGGGCGAGCGCGATGGCGTGCCCCAGGCCTGAGGAGCCGCCGGTGACGATGGCGACATGTCCGTCCAGGTCGGTGCGGCGGGCCGAAGTCTTCCCGGTCATGATCTCCCTGTCCGAGCCGCGATCTACCGGGTGGACCGGTGCGCGTCCTGGCCGAGGTAGGCGGCTCCGTTGACCCAGTTCTGGACGAGCCATCGCGCTCCCTCGGCGAGGTCTCCCTCCCGGATCGCGGCGAGGATACGGCGGTGTTCGTCGATGCTGCGCCGAGCCCGGTCGGGGCCGCCGAAATAGAGTACGTCGTAGCGCTTGAGCAGGGGCTTCGTCTGGGCGATGATCCGGATGAGGGGGGCGTTGGCGCAGGCCGAGAGCAACAGGTCGTGCCAGCGGTCGTCGAGCGCAGCCAACCCCTCCCCCTGCTCCAGAACGGCCTGCATCTCCTCGAGCTGCTCCTCCAGCCGGTCAACGAGTCCGAGCAGGTCCTGCGGCGCGGTCCACCGCAGGGCGAGGGCCTCCAACTCGCCTACCAGCGGATACAGCTTGCGGGCCTCGTCGATGTCCAGGGGCGGCACGCGGAAGCCACGCCGCGGCTGGGCGACCAGCAGGCCGCGGTCGGTGAGCTCCACGAGCGCCTCCCGCAGCGGCGTGCGGCTGACCCCCAGCTCGGCCGCCAGGTGGACCTCGTTGACGCGCCCCTCGGCGGGCAGGCGACCGTCCAGAATGCGTGCGGTGACCTGCTCCGATATGTCGCGCCGCAGCGGAGCCGTGTCGCTATGGTTCATTCGCTCCCTCGTTTGCATACAACGTCTCATTACTGTATTCAGTTTATATGTTTTGCATGCAGGCTGTTGAACAGGCTCGGGCCGACACGCCGGGCTGTACTCACGTGACCCACCTGGACAACGCGGGCACCTCGCTGCCTCCCGCGATCGTGACCGACACGGTGATCGCCCACCTGCGCGCCGAGGCGCTGCGCGGCGGCTACCGGGCGGCCGCTGATGCGGCGCCCCGGCTCGCCGCGGTCCGATCCTCCGTCGCTGCCCTGCTCAACGCAGCCGCCGAAGACATCGCACTGACCGACAACGCGACTCGGGCGTGGCAGGCGGTGTTCTACGCCTTGCCGTTCGGCCCCGGCGACCGCATCCTGACCTGCCGCGCCGAATACGCCAGCAACGTCATCGCCTTCCTGCAGGTGGCCGAGCGCACCGGGGCACGCGTCGAGGTGGTCGACGACGATGAAAGCGGCCAGATGGACGTGGAGGACTTGCGGCGCCGCATGGACGGGCGGGTACGCCTCATCGCGATCACCCACGTCCCCACTCAGGGCGGTCTCGTCAACCCCGCCGAGGAGGTGGGGCGGCTGGCCGAGGCGGCCGGCGTGCCGTTCCTGCTGGACGCCTGCCAGTCGGCCGGCCAGCTCGACCTGGACGTCGAGCGGCTGCACTGCGACGCCCTCAGCGCCCCGGGCCGCAAATACCTGCGGGGCCCCCGTGGCACGGGCTTCCTGTACGTGCGGCCCCGGCTGCGCGAGCAGATCCGGCCGGCCGTACTGGATCTACACTCCGCCGCCTGGACCGGCCCGGACAGCTACGAGATCGACAAAACCGCGCGGATGTTCGAGACGTGGGAGCGCAACGTCGCCGCGACGCTCGGCCTGGGCGCCGCTGTCGATTACGCCCTGTCCCTGGGGTTGGGCAACATCGAGGAGCGGGTGCGCGACCTGGCGCGGCGGCTCCGGCAGGGCCTGCGGCAGGTGCCCGGCGTACGGGTCCATGACCAAGGCGTACGGCAGTGCGGCATCGTTACCTTCACCGTCGCGGGGATGCCCTCGGCCGACGTTCACCACAGGCTCGCCGAGTTGGACGTCAACACGTCGGTCTCGCTGCGAGAGTACGCTCGGTACGACATGGGCGCGCGGGGCCTGCCCGACCTGGTCCGCGCGTCGGTGCACTACTACAACACCGACGAAGAGCTGCGCCGACTTGTCGAAACCGTCGAGGGACTTCGACGCCTAGGGCGTGTTTCAGATTTCGGTGTTCGGTGATCTGGTCGGCCTATTGGGGTAGTTGCGGGCGGCCAGCCAGATGGTGAGGTCTTTCGCCACGGCACAACGGTCGGTTTCAGTCGTAAGTTCGTGCTCTCGCCGAGGTACGTCACGGCGTTCGACCTCGTAAGCGCCGTCATCGCGAAGTGCCACCGAGGACCGCGTGTCGGGCTTGGTAGTCCTCGGCATCGAATGCCGGGGGGCGGCCTCCGGCACTACCACGCTTCTTACGGTTGCGGACCTGATCGGCCGGCTCGGGGATGATGCAGCCGATGCCCCGGCGGCGCAGGTAGGCGCGGTTGCCGCGAGAGGAATAGGCCTTGTCTCCCCGCACCCGCTCTGGTCGGCTCCGTGGCCGGCCGGGGCCGATTCGGGGCACACGGATGCCCTCCAGGACCGCGACAAACTGAGGGGAGTCACCCCGCTGGCCCGCTGTGATAATGATCGATAACGGCTTTTGGCCCTGCTCGCACGACAAATGGATCTTGGTCGTGAAGCCGCCGCGTGAGCGGCCCAAACCATGGTCGACAGGCTCGGTCGCCACCCCGCCCGGCGGTTCCTTTTGTGCAGCTCCGTCGGAGCGGGCACCGGTCGCATGCTGGTGGGCACGGCAGATGGTGGAATCGACGCTGACCTGCCAGTTGATCAATCCAGCCGCGTCCGCGCGAGCCTGCAGCCTGGCGATGATCTGTCCCCAGTCTTCGCGCTGTCATCGGCGGAACAGGCCGTAGACCGTCTGCCATGGTCCATAGCATGCGGGCACATCCCGCCATGGGGCACCTGTCCGTACCCGCCACCGGATCCCATCGATGAGCTGCCGTTTCGACCAGATGGCCGGGCGTCCACGCCCGGCCGCATCAGGTAACAACGGCTCCAGCACCGCCCAGTGCGTGTCTGTCAGATCCCGCGGCCCACACCGTGATCAACTTATGAAACACGGCCTAATCAGCTCACTGATCAACTAACAATTCGTCTTTTGCCCGACGGCGTATTGCGTACCGCTCTGTGATCGGTTTCGCTGTTCGTGCGCTTACCGGTTGCAAGGAAGGTGGAATGGACGCTTGTCGTGGCGGGTGACGCTGTTTCAGGAGCCGGGCAGGAGCATGGGTTCTCCGTCGGCGTCGACCGGAGCAGTCAGCTCGAGCTGGACCTTTTTCGGTGGCCGGCCGAGGATGCGGGCGCGCCGACTCAGGGCAACTACCACTACCAGACCGAGATCATCGCCTCGTACTGCCTGAGCCTGCACACCGACACGTCGATCGTGGAGATCATCTGTGAGTGGCAGGAAGACTTCATTATCGTGCGGGACAGACCGCCCCTCCTGGAGCTGGTGTCAGTCAAGCACCACAACCGGATGCTTTACACCACGATGAAGTCGCTCTGCGACGACGGCGGGATTGCGCACCTGTTCGATCGGTGGCTCGGTTACACCAGCCAGCCGGTCGTACGGCTGGCCAGCAACACTCGTCTGGGCGGCAGACCGGGTGAGTACATGCCGCGTGCCCTGCTGGAGGTGTGCCGGGCCGGTGAACTGGACACGCCGCGGGGGACCGCGCTGATCGCGCACCTGGCGTGGGCCATGATGGAAATTGCGGCGAAGTCCACCACCCTGGACAACATTCCCAGACCCGTCGCGCCGGTGCCGCCCAAACCGAAACGGCACGACCCGGCTGATCTGCCGACAGGGCTGTTCGAGATGCTCCTGCGGTTCGTGCGCAGCTGCCAGTTCGACTGCGAGCGGCCGGCGAAGCGTGACATACGGGACGTCAACATCCGGCAGATTGTGGAACCCGCGGCCGCCACGCTTGGCTTCGCGCCATCGGCAGCCGCTGACGTCTACAAGGCGGTCGTCGATCTCGTCGCGGAGGCGAGCCGGGACGACAGCGGCAGACCCATCGACCTGGCCCAATATCTGACCAACCCCGGCGCCTACGACCCGCGGTCGGAGATCGCGCAGACGGTTCAGCGGCGGACGGTCTCGCGTGAGGCGGTCCTGGACGCGATCCGGCTGGGCACGCGGCGCGCTGTCGGCGACCCAGTTTCGCTGCTGAGGTCCGGGCAGACGCCGCCACGTGCCCCCGGCGGTCATCGCCTCATCGAAAAGATGCGCGACGCCCTGATGGGCGATGACGAACGGGACAACGCCTTAGGCCTGCGGGACCTGTGGCTGCACATCTGGCCGCAGGCCAGGACCGGGTTTCCGGAGGACATCGAGACGCAGTTCCGACTGGAGATGGAGATCCTCGACATCGTCCGCCGGATCCGTGCCCAGCTGATCGGCACCAGCGGCCACTACGGCATCCAGTTCCAGGACCTGCTGCATGCTGAACTGCGCCGGGCAGAGCTCAGCAAAAAGATCAGCGTGCCACTCGACGACTTCCACATCCTCGGGTACGCCTACGAGCTGAGCGACATGTGCAAGTTCGGGTTCTCGCGACCGGCAGGTGGATGATGACCACTCCGCTGCCCGCTGCCGCTGTCCTGGCGATCCGCCAGGAGAGCCTCTATCACGAGGCCCGAGTCCTCATCCTCATCTACCAGTTCACCCAGCCGGACGAACCATTTCGCGGCCTGACCAAACTCGCGAAGATCGATTTCCTACTCCGGTATCCGGTCATGGCCGAACGCCTCCTACCGGCCGGCGCCGCCAGGCCGGGCGTCGCACCGACCGACGACGAGCGACACGCAGTGGAAAGCCGCATGATCCGCTACAAGTACGGGCCATGGGACGACCGCTACTACCCCATCCTCGGCGCGCTGGTCGGCAAACGCCTCGCGACGTTCGCCCGGGTCGACGGCTCCACCGAGATCACCCTGACCGACGCCGGACGCGACCTCAGCGCCGCCTTGGAAGCAACCAGCCCGTGGGCGGTCGTGGCCAAGCGGGCCCGATTGCTACGCGCACACTTCGACCTGCCCGGCCGAGATCTGAAAGACCTCATCTACGAACAGTTGCCGGACATCGTCGCACTCCCGCTCAGAAGCGAGATTTAGATGGCCACGAACCTGCGTATCCGGTCCCTGACCGTCTCGACCAACCGGGCGTCGCACACGTTCGACTTCACGTCCCCACTGACGTTCGTCACCGGCACGACGACGATGGGCAAATCCACGCTGCTGATGCTGATCAAGCACGCGTTCGGCGGAAACGCGGCCCTAACCCCCGCGGTGGTCCAGCACGTCACCTACGTCGACCTCGCCATCCAGGCCGGGGAATCGTCGATGATCCTGCGCCGCCGAATCGGCGCTGACTCCGGCCTCGTGGAGATCATCGAACCCGGCTCGCACCTGGTTCAACACACCTGGACGGTCAGTCCCAAACCCGCCGACGGACCGTCCATCTCCCGGTTCCTGCTCGAGGCGCTGGGGATCCCAGTCGAACGGGTGCCGACGACCCGGGCCGGCGCCAATTCCCGCACCGTCGCCCTGACCTTCAAAGACATCTTCCGGTACTGCTTCCTGCAGGCCAAGGAGATCGACCGGTCGGTCGTCGGGCACCTCGACACCACGAACACCAACCCGAAACGCATCGCCGCGTTCGAGTTGATGTTCGGCCTCACCGACCCGGAACTTGTCGAGTTGAAACGCCAGCGAGGGATCGCCCGCGACCGCGCCAAACAACTGGACAAGGACGCCGCCGCGATCGACCGGTTCATCCGCGACACCGGCATCGCCGATGTCGACGAGCTGCGGGCCCGCCGCATGGACCTGCTGCAGCAGCTCGCGGCGGCGGAGGACAAACTGCGGGCCACCCGCGACGAATTCGCCGCGCTGACCAATGCGGAAGAACACCGCCGCGCCGAGCTGTCCGAGGCCCTGACCGCATCGCAAAAGCGGCACGAGGAAGCCGACCTGCTCGCAGTCACCGTTCGCGGCCGCGAGGCCGCCCTCGCCCAACTGCGCCTAGACCTGGCCAAGGCCGAACGGCGCAGTACCGCGATCGGGCTGCTCGCGCCATTCGAATTCGTCACGTGCCCGCGCTGCATGCAGGACCTCGACGGCCGCGATGTCCCCGAGACGGACTGCCGCCTGTGCTGCCAGCCGCTCGCCCCGGTCGACATCGAAGACGTTCACGCCTCCGACCAGAACGCCGACCGAATCCGGGCACAGATAGAAGAAACGGAAACTCTGCTCCACGCCGACATCAACGCGCTCGAACAGGCCCGGCTGACGGCCCGCCACACGGACCTGCACCTGGACACCCTCCACCGCGACTACGACCAGGCGACCGCCAGCGCGGCCTCCCCGCGGATCGAGGCGGTCGCCCAGCTGAGCCGGCAGGCGGAATCCCTGCACCACCGCATCAACGAGACCGGCCAGCACATGCAGATGTGGCGGCGGCTCGACCAGGTCCGCGCCGAGGCCGCTGCCCACCGTAAGACGGACCGGCAGCTCAAGGTGGACATCACTGAACGGGAGAAGGCCCTCCGCACCCGCGGCGCCCAACTCGATGACATCAGTGCAGCGTTCACCGACGAGGTCAATCTGATCGGCATTCCCATCGACGGCATCGCCCGCATCGATCCGGACACCTTCCTGCCGCTGGTGGGAGATACCGCGTTCGAAGACCTACAGGCCAGCGGAGGCGGCGCCAGCACCGCGCTCAACATCGCTTACCACCTGACCCTGCTCACCACCGCGCTCGACCATCCCGACGTCCTGCTGCCGAGCCTGCTGATCATCGACTCCCCACGTAAAGCGATCGGCACCGTCGACCGGGACCGCGAACTCGGCCGCCGCATCTACAGCCGCCTGGCCACCCTCACCGAGGCATACAAGGACCGGATCCAGCTGATCGTGGCCGACAATGACATCCCTGCCGAGCTCGTGACCACGCGCAACACGATCGTGCTCACCTCCGAGCGCTCGACCGTCCCCGGCGTCACCAACAGCGGCGTCGGCGAAGGCCAGCGAGTCGAGGACCTATGACGCCGGAAACCACCTCAATCGCGCCCCGGGAGGAGCGAGGCCGGCAACGCCCTCAGAACCTGCTGACGAAGGGCTTCAATGGAACTGCCCGAGCGGTGCTGCCGATTCCACGTGCTGGCGCCGGCTGCGGCCGAGGGGGCTGGAGCGGGCAGTGCATGAGGCGCGGCCCGAGCTGTGAGCGGGCGAATTCGAGCACGACGTGGCGCCACGACGTGGCTTCGGTCGCGGGCGAGTCGCCCCATCGCCGAACGGCTGGACCAGTTCACCAGGCAGCTCGGCGAGCCGCCGATCTCATAGTCCGATGCCGTGCAGGGGGTTGTCGTTCCATTTGTCGGCCTGGCGGATGTAGCCGGCGACGACGGGGGAACCGTCGGCCCAGCGTCCATGACGGGTGATCGCGGACATGGGCGCGCCGGCTTTGGCGGCGGAGGTGGCGCCGCCGGCGCGCAGGCCGTGCGCGGTGTAGGCATCGGCGTGGTCGAGGCCGGCGGCTGCCGCGGCCCGTTTGACGATCAAGTTGATCGACTGCGAGGTCAGCCGTTCACGGCGGCCGCGCCCGGCGGCGGGATGAGCGTGGGCGGCGATGCGGCCGTGCCGGTCGATCGGGCGGAACAGCGGTCCGGTCGTCAGGCCGGCGGCCGCCAGGTCGGTGAGCCATGCGCGGGTCACCCTGATGGGGCAGGTCTGCGGGTGCTGGCCGTAGGGGATGGCGACGATCTCGCCGTGGGCGTCCTGGTCGGTCTTGCTGTACGGGATGTACAGCTCCAGGCCGTCAGCGGTGGAGGTGAGGTCGTCGATGTCGATGTCGGTGATCTCCGAGCGGCGGCCCATCAGGGCGAAGCCGAGCACCAGGACAGCGCGGTCACGCCGTCCTGCGGGGGTGCCGTCCGGCAGGGCGTCGACCATCGCGCGCAGCCGGTCGACGGTGATCGGCGGGGATTTGCGGGGGCGGTGGCCCTGCTGGGCGCGTTCGCGGCGGTAGGCGCGCAGGGCCAGCCGGGCCGCGGTGGTGGCGGGTTTGGCGAGCTGGGCGTGGTCGTGGGCGGCCAGCACGCAGGCCAGTGCGCGGTCGATGGTGGAGGGGGCGTAGTGCTGGGCGGCCAGGTGGGCGACGTAGTTGGCCAGGGTCGCGGGGGTGGCGGGCAGCAGGGTGCGGCCGGTGGACTGACACCAGGCGGCGTAGGCGCCGAAGTCGCGGGCGTAGGCGAGACGGGTGTTGGCGGCCAGGCCCTCTTCGACGAGCCGGGCCGTCCGGCCCTCCAGGAGGTGCTCATCCGGGGCGGCGGGCGGCGCGGGGGCGCGCTCCGGTAGCCGTTCGGGAGCGCCCATATGGTTTTTCATGATCAACTCCCTGGTTAGCGATAAGTGAGCTTATCGCTAACCAGTCCTGAAGGTACTGATCTCCGGGGAGGCGGGAGGAGTGGCGGGCATCGGCTGCGGATCACGCCACTGACAGCAGGCGGGAATCCCGCTGACAGCAGGTGAGAAAACACCAGGTCAGAAAGATGAGAACTCTCATTCAGACGGCCGACGATCATCGTATCTCACACAATCAGAAATTGTGTGAGATGGTCACGTATGGACATTAATCGTATCCATATCCGTCTCCACGGCTACGGATACGACTTTCATATAGTCCCTGCATGGGTGAACGTGAGGAGCTGGCGGGGCCAGCAGCGCAGGGCGCCGGGGATTCCATCGCGGGACAGCTCGGGTTCACTCCTACGGGCGAACCGTCCGATCCCGACCCCGTGGCGGAGCAGGCGGACGGGGAGGGTGTGCCGGGGCCGCTGCCCGGCCGGGTGGAGGAGGCGGTCGCCGCCGAGCGGGCCGTGCGTACCCGCGCCGCCGGCCGGCGGGCCTGCCGGTACTGCGGCGGCGCCCTGCCGCCGGGCAAGCGCGCCGACGCGCTGGACTGCAGCCCCGATCACCGCACCCGCTACCACCGCGAGCGCGTCCCGGCTGAGACCGCCGCCGCCCGCGACAGCGGGCAGGTGCGTCTGGAACAGGCCCAGGCCGTACTCGGGCCGCTGGCCGACCAGATCGCCGCCGCGGCGACCGGGCTGCGCGCCGACCTGGACCGGGCCGTCGCCGACACGCTCGCCCAGGCCCAGGCCGCCCGCGCCGACGTCGCGCAGGCGCGCCGCGAGAGGAGCGAGGCCAACACCCGTGCCGAGCTGGCCGACTGCCGCGCCCAGGCCGCCCGGGAGAAGCAGGAGGCCGCCGAGCTGGAGCAGCGCCGCGCTCAGCGGGAGGCCAACGGCCAGGTCGACGCGGCCAAGGCCGACGCCCGCGACGCCTGGGCCCAGGTCGCCGAGCACGAACGCGCCCGCGGCGCGGCCGAGCAGGCCCGCGACAACGCGCTGCGCGAGCGGGAGCAGGCCGAGGTCGAGCAGCAACGGATGGCCGCCCTGCTGGAGGAGGCCCGGCGCGAGCTCGACCGGCTGCGGGCCGCCGCAGAAGAGCACGCCCGGCACGCCGAGACCCTACGGGCCGCAGCCGCTGATGCCGACCTCGCCCGCGAGCGTGCCGAGCACGACAGCCGCCAGGCCCAGGCCCGGGCCGAGACTGCCGAGGGCCGCGCCGAGACCGCCAGGCAGGAGGCGACTCAGGCGCGTTTGGCCCTGGCCGCCGCCCAGGGCGAAGCCGCCGCCGCCACGCGGCTGCAGGCCCGCGCCGAAGAGGAGCTGCGCCAGGCCGGCACCGACCGCGATCTCCAGCGCGAGCGCGCCGTGGCCGCCGAACAGCAGGCCCGCGCCGCCCGGGCCGAACGCGACCGTGACGCCGAGCAGGTGCGAGAACTGCGCGACCGGCTGGCCGCCGCCCAGGCCGCCGCCGGGCTGGTGCTGCCCGACCTGGCCGACCTCAGCGGCGACCTCGGCGACGACGTGCGCGGGGTGAGGTTGCCCGAGGTCGGCATCGCCGTCGCCCGGCAGCCGGACGGCGCCGTGGTGCTGCACCACCAGGGCCGGCAGATCCGGCTGAGCGACGGCCGGCACGCTGCCGCGCACGGCCGCGCCTTGGCCGCCGCGCTGCTGGCCCTTGCCTTGCCACGATCCTGAGCGCCCTGCGCCCCGTCCCCATCTGCTGTTCGACGCCGGCGACGGATGACCGCGCTGTCCGGTCTTCGAGGAGGCAGAGATCAGTGGTACGCCTGTCGCCGCACTCCCGGGCGGGAGAGGAGGGTTTGCCGTCTGCGCAGCGTGCCGTGAGAGGTAGAAGGGCAGGCCATCGTCGGGACATCGAACCGCGGAGGTGACCGCACCCCGTTGGCCGGTTGCGGACAATTCCCGTCTACGCCTGCCCGAGGGGTGTAATCGACCCTTTGCGATACGTAACGTCAATGCCGGTCCGGTCCGTGCGGGACCGGCCGTGATGGAGGTAGCGCATGCCATATCCCACGCGCGCGGAGCGACTGGACCGCGTACGGGCCACCCTGCAGGGCCGCCCGGCCACCGAACGCCTCGCCCACCGGGCAACGCCCTCCCCGGCCGTCTTCTTGCTGGTCGGGGTGATGCTGCGCGGCGCCGCGCGCCTGGAGGCCGGGCTGGAGCTGACCGAGCTCGAACAAGAACTCCTCGACATGCTCCGGCCACTGGCGGACGACGACGAGGAGGTCCGTGCCTTCGGCCGCACCTTCACCGAGGAGAACACGGCCGGCACCCGCCAGATACTCTCCGCCACCGTGGCCGATCGCCCCCTCACCGAGGGCTACACACAAGACGACCTGGCCAAGGACATCGCCGCCCTCGGCGAGGAACTCCGCGCCCTGCCCAACGTGAACTTCGTGAACATCGATGCCCTCAACGAGGACGAGCCCCTCGACAGCGAGGACTTCCTCCAGGCCATGGCCGACTACGGCTACGGCGTCACCGTCGTCGGCAGCTCCCGCTCTGACACCGCGACCCCGGTCTCGCCCCCGCCGATAGACCTGAGACTGGACCTGCAACGGTTCGAATGCCGGCGCAGTACCGGAGACACAGTGTTCGGCCCTCAAGACGAGATCTACTGGGCCTACGCCTCAGCCAACGAGACCGCCAGGAACAAGTGGAACAAGACACGGGAGTACGGCGACATCCAAACCGGTTCGGTGCGCGTGTTCGACGCGGGCACCACCCTGTTCAACGGCCGGGTCGGCAACAGCCTGCCCATCCACATCCAGTGCTGGGAAGCCGACGACAGCCCCTCCTCCTGGCACAACAAGCTCGTCGAAGACCTGAAGAAGATCGGCGACAAGCTGCAGCAGATCGCCTACCAGTTCAAGGACAATCCCGCCTGGTACTGGGAGGGCGGCGGAGCGGACATCGGGGATTACCTCACTGTCATCACCGCGCTCGTCCAAGCGCTGATCGAGTGGTTCCGCAACGACGACGACCTGGTGCAGAGTCGCACCATCGTCTTCAGCCGGCCCGCGCTCGCCGCGCTGGCCAACCGCCCGGGCGCCACCGACCACTGGGGCTTCAACGGCATCGGCCGTTTCGATCTCCACATCCGCCTCACCCTGCCTGACGAGGAACGGCTGCGCCTGACCACTTCCTCCAACACCAGTACCTGGAGCCAGGGCGCGCTGCTGCCCACCGCTACCGCCCGCACGGGCGCCGCGCTGGCTGTCTTCGACGACAAGCTGTACTGCGCGCACACCAGCGGCGATTTCCAGCAAATGTGGTGGTGCCACTACGACGGCACCAACTGGGGCCCCGACACCCTCTTCCCCGGCCCCCTCAGCAACGCCGCGCCCGCACTGGCCGCCTACGACAACAAGCTGTACTGCGTCCACCGTGGCAGTAACGACAACGAGCAGCTGTACTGGTCGACCTTCGATGGCACCAGCTGGAGCGCCGCAACGCCGATCGGCGGCCACGCCAGCCCCTCCGCGCCGGCGCTGGCGGTTCTCGGGAACAACCTGTACTGCGTCTACCGTGGCCAGGGCAACGGCCATCTGCATACGGTGTACTACAACGGCAACGGCTGGTACCACGGCAACGGCTGGAGCCAGAAGAGCGCGGACGGTCCGGCACTCGCCGTGTTCCAGAACAAGCTGTACTGCGTCTTCCGCGGCCCAGACTCCGACGAAAGGCTCTACTGGGCGCGCTTCAACACCGTGGGCGGCGGCAGCTGGAGCAGCCCCGCCCCCTTGGGCACCCACAACAGTGCCGTCTCCCCATCCCTGACGGTCTTCAACGACGGCACCGGCGCCAAGCTGTATGTCGTCCACCGCGGCAGCTACACCAATCGCAACACCAAGCTCTACTGGTCCAGCTTCAACGGCACCAGCTGGAGCACCGACACCCCCTTCAGCCCCGCTGTCACCTCCGTCGAACGCCCTGCGGTCGCGGCGTACGACGGCAAACTTCACGTCGTCCACCGCGGCGGCGGCCTGCTGTAACCATCACCGCCGCAGCCCCGCCGAGCGCGCGGCCCCGCGGGACTGTAAGAACAACAACGGCTCTGTCGCAGATTCGGTGGTGACGGACAGGGTCATCAGGTCACGCTGAGTTGTGATCGACGTCAACGAGTTGGTGCAGACGGTGTTCTCAGGGCTATCGCCGCTGGTAGTGGAGGACATAGCGGACCAGGGTGAGCAGATTCGGGTACGGGCGCGAACCCTGAACGGCTCTTCTGCCGACTGCCCGGCCTGTGGAGCCGGGACAACTCGCGTGCATGGCTATCACGAGCGCACTCTGGCCGATGTCGCGGTGGACACACGTCGCGTGCTGGTGATGGTGCGGATCCGCCGCATGGTCTGCCCGACCCGCGGCTGCCGCCAGACCTTCCGGGAGCAGCTGCCCGGCGTGCTGGAGCGCTACCAACGCCGCACGCCCCGCCTGGCCTCACAGATCGGAGCGGTGGTCCGCGAACTGGCCGGATGTGCCGGCGTGCGCCTCTTGTCCGCGATGGCCGTGCACCTATCCCGGCATACCGCCCTGCGGATCCTGTTACGCCTGCCCCTGCCACCGCCGCGC
>NZ_JBEXYU010000063.1:0-21896 GCF_040631115.1 Nonomuraea sp. NPDC005692
CTTCGCCCTGCGTCGGCGCCACCGCTACGCCACCGTGCTGATCGACGCCGAGACCCGAGAGCGCATCGACGTTCTACCCGGCCGCACCGCCGATGGGCTGGAGGCGGGGCTGCGCACCCATCCCGGAGTGCAGATCGTGTGCCGAGACGGCTCGGGCGCCTACGCCGAAGCGATCCGCCGCGCCCTGCCTGACGCCGTCCAGGTGAGTGATCGCTGGCATCTATGGCACAACCTCGGTGAGGCCGTCACCAAGGAAGTCGCCACACATAGTGCCTGCTGGGCCAAGGCCGGACCCCCGATCAAAGACGGCAAACGCGCCCAGACCACCCGCGAGCGCTGGCAGCAGGTCCACGACCTGCTCGGCAAGGGAGTCGGCCTGCTGGAGTGCGCCCGCCGCCTCAATCTGGGCCTCAACACCGTCAAACGCTACGCGCGCGTGTCTGAACCCGAACGCCTGCAACGCGCCCCGCAGTACCGGCCGACCCTCGTCGACCCCTACCGCGACCACCTCAAACGCCGCCGAACCGACGACCCCGCCGTCCCCGTCCTGCACTTGTTCAACGAGATCAAAGCCCTCGGCTACCCGGGCAGCTTCAATCTCCTCTACCGCTACATCACCCAGGGCCGGGTTGAAGCCGACCGCCTACCTATCTCCCCACGCCGCCTCGCCGGCTCCTGCTCACGCGGCCCGACAACCTCAAAGACGAGCGTCGCCGGCTGCTCAACGAGCTCACCACGGCCTGCACCGAGATGATCGACCTGGCCGGGCTCGTCCGCGACTTTGCCGACCTGCTCCGGCCGAGCAAGGGCAACGCCGACCGCCTCAGCACGTGGATCACTACTGCCCGCACCGCCGACCTCCCTCACGTGCACGCCTTCATCCGCGGCCTCGACCAGGACCGTGACGCCGTCCACGCGGCCCTCACTCTGCCGTTCCACAACGGCGGCACCGAAGGCGTGAACACCAAGACCAAGCGCATCATGCGCCAGATGCACGGCCGCGCCGGCTTCACGCTGCTCCGCCACCGCATCCTGTTGGCCTAACGCTCCGTCACCACCGAAAGAGAGACAGAGCCGAATCTGCGACAGAGCCGTTCTTTGTACAGTCCCGCCGCGTACCCAACCTCACGGGACAGAACAGCTAGCCGCGCCTCCGAGAGGGGACCGCCCGAGATCAGGGCCGGGGCTCGTGCGGGTCGGCGGCCGCGGCGGCCCAGTACTGGCCGATGCTCTCCTCCATCAGGCGGGCGGCGAAGACGGCGTCGTCCGCGCTCTGTCCGCGCCGCAGGCCGTGCTCGGCCACCGCCAGCGCCTGCCGTTCGAGCTCGTCGGACTGCCCGCCGCCGTAGTAGACGACGAACTCCTCCGGCACGTCGAGCCCGGTCTTGGGCAGGCGGGCGAGCATCTCGTCGCTATCGGGGAAGTAGCGGACCATGTCCCAGTACAGGGCGAGCGCGGCGTCGGCCTGGGTGCCGAGGAAACCGAGCCAGCCCCACGTCCCGGCGACCTGGTAGGCGGCGGGGTCGGCCGGCCAGCGGTGCAGGCGTTCCTCGCCGAGGTCCAGGGCGGCCATCACCTTGCGCAGCTTGGGCCGGGCCCGGTGGATCAGGCCGAGCATGCCGTCGAAGAACTCGACCGCGAGCGGGTGGGGGTCGCGGGCGATCAGCGTGGCGAACGCCGTGATCTCGGCCTGGTGGCACTTGTGGGTCACGCCCACGAGCTGCCTGACGTGGTCCATCGTGAGCGTCCCGGCGTCCATGCGTTCGAGGAACCGGTTGCGTACGGGGTTGTCGTCCCGCATCTGCCGCAGCCGCCGTACGGCCTGGCCGGCCAGGGGGGTCGGCTCGAAGTCGGTGTACATGGTTCTCCCGTCGTCGATGGGACGTGCGTCCGCCTCCCCTTCTGCCAACCCGGCCTGACGTGCGGCTGATCGTGCTGTGACAGGGCTCTGACGTGCGCGGCGGCCGCCGTGTGCCCCCACGGAGGGCCGGGTAGGGGCGGGCGCCCGGCCCGCGGAATCCAGCGGGCACACGATCACGCGAGCAGCCGCTCACGCGACCATCTGACCAGTCGAACGGGAGCTCCCAGTGACACGACGACCGCAGGAAGGGATCGAGGCGTTCCTGGCAGAAGTGGGCGGCGACGACTCCCCGGAACTGCATGAGACGACCGTGGAACGGCCGATCCCCGTTCCGCCGGACGCGGCGCGGGAGCCGGCGGCCCTCCTCGTGGCGGGCCTCGCCGCCCTGCTGTCCCTGTACGGCGCGGACGGCGGCGTGCGGCTCGCCCTGCACCGCCCCGGCGACGGCTCGCCCCGGACGGTCAAGGTGCGGGTCGGGGTGGACGTCCCGTTCTCCCGGCTGTGCCGGGAGGTGTCGCAGTGCCCCGCGCTCTCCCCGCCACCGGACACCCTCACGGTACGGACGGCCGGCCCCGGCCCGAACACGCCGGGCCCGCTGCACGTGCGCCTGGCCCTGGAGGACGGACGGCCACGGGCATGGCTGGGCGTGTCCGGCCCCCGCCCGGCCGCGGAACGCGTCGGACAGCTGGCCGGCCACCTGGGCGCGCTGCTGGACACGGTGGCGGGATCGCCGGACCGGCGGCTGGGCGACCTCGACCTCGTGACACCCCCGGATCCGCAACCGGCGGGGCGGCAGGCGTCCGGGGGGACCCTCCACGGTCTCGTCCGGGCACGGGCGGAGGCGCAGCCGGACGCGGTGGCGGTCGTCGGGGGCGGCGAGCGCGTCACGTACGGCGAGCTGTGGCGACGGGCCACCCGGATCGCCGGCGGTCTGGCCGCGATGGGGGTCCGGCCGGGAGATCCCGTCGCCCTCAGGCTGCCGCCCGCCCCCGGCACCGTGGAGGCCATCCTCGGCACGCTCCTGGCGGGCGCCCGGTACGTCCCGATCGATCCCCGCCATCCCGGATCCCGGGCCTCGTTCATCCTCCAGGACAGCCGTAGCCGGCTCCTGGTCGAGGAGACCCCGTCCGGGGAGAACAACGCCGTCACGCTCGACACCCTCCGAGCGGCGGCCGGGCCGTCCGGCGCCGGGAACGGCCCGCCTCCGGAGCTCCCGGGATCGTCACCCGCCTACTGCCTGTACACCTCGGGCACGACGGGGCAGCCGAAGGGCGTCCTGGTCACCCATGCCAACGTGGTGTCCCGGATCTCGGGCCCGCACTTCCCCTTCGACTTCTCACCGCGCGACGTGTGGGCGCAGTTCCACTCCTGCGCCTTCGACCTGTCGGTCTGGGAGATCTTCTGCTGCCTGGCCACCGGCGGCCGGCTGGTCGTCCTGCAGGACGGGGACGTCCAGAACCCCTGGGCGCTGCGCGAGACGCTGCTGCGCGAGCGCGTCACGGTCCTCAACCAGACGCCGTCGGCGTTCGCCCGGCTCGTCGCCGTGGACGACGCCGACCCCGTGCCGTTGCCGGACCTGAGGTACGTGCTGTTCGGCGGCGAGCGGCTGGACCCGCCCCGGCTGCGCGACTGGCGCCGCCGCCATCAGGGCGCCCGGCTGGTCAACCTGTACGGGATCACCGAGGCCACCATCCACGCCACGGCCCACGAGGTGACCGCCGAGGACTGCGAACGGGACGTCAGCCCGATCGGCCACCCCCTCCCGCACACCAGCGTGCACCTGGTGGACCCGCGTACGGGGCGGCGGCTCGTCCCGGAGGGCGCGACCGGCGAGATGTGGCTCGGCGGAGCGGGCGTCGCCGCCGGGTACCTGCGCCGGCCGGAGCTCGACCGGGAACGGTTCGTGCGGGACGCGTTCGGCGAGGACGTGCTCCTGCGGACCGGTGACCTGGCCCGCCTCGGCCCTGACGGCGGCCTGCTCTACCTGCGCCGCATGGACGACCAGTTCCAGTGGCACGGCTACCGGATCGAACCGGGCGAGATCGCCGCCCGGCTCCGCGAGCACCCCGGCGTCGGCGACGCGGCCGTGCTGCTGGAGGACGGCTCCGAGGGCAGCATCGCGGCCTACCTGGTGCTCTCGGGCGCGCCGCCGACGCCCGACGAGCTGGACGGCCACCTGGCCGAACGGCTGCCGCCGTACATGATCCCGCACTCCTACGCCACCGTGCCCGGCCTGCCCCTGACCGTCAACGGCAAGCTCGACGTCGAGGCGCTCGCCGAGAACGCCGCCGACCTGCGCAAGACGGGCGCGGACGAGGCGCCGGCCTCGGCCACCCAGCGGCAGATCCACCTGGCCGACCGCCTGCTGCCCGGCTCCTACCAGGAAACCGTCGCCTGGCGGGCGGCCGGGCGGCTGGACGACGGCGCGCTGCGCCGGGCCGCGGTCGAGCTGACCGGGCGGCACGAGGTCCTCCGCACCCGCTTCCGCTCCGGCGAGCACGGGCTGCGCCGGCTCGTCGGCGAACCCTGGCAGCCGGACGTGGACGTGCGGGAGATCCAGGCGCGGGAGGTGTCCGCGGACGACGTCGCACGGTGGGTGGCCGGGGCTCCCGCTCTGGACCCGGCCGCGGGACGGCTGCTGCACCTGGCCGTCCTGCGACCCACCGCCGGGGACGACGTGCTGGTGCTTCGCCAGCACCACCTGGTCACCGACGGGCGCTCGGTGCGCGTCCTCATGCGCGACCTCGGCCGCTGCTACGCGGCCGCGCTGGCGGGCGGCGCACCGCCGCCGTGGGAGGGGCCGCAGTTCCGCGACGTCGTGGCGGCCGAACTCGCCGGGGACGACGAGGCCGCGCTCGCCCGTGCCGAACGGCGGCTGACCGGCGCGCCGAGCACGATCCTGCGACCGTCCGCACATCCCGGCGAGGAGCCCGTCACGGTTCCGCTGCCGCCGGTGCGGCGTGAGGAGCTGCGCGCCGCCGGGCGGCGGTTGCGGGCCACCCCGTTCACGGTGGTGGCCGGTGCCGTGGCCGCCGCTCTGCACCGCTGGACCGGACGCGACGACGTCACCTTCGGCGTGCCCGCCGAGAACCGGGCCGACCCCGCGCTCGCCCAGGCCGTCGGGCCGTGCGTCAATCTGGTGGTCCTGCGGTCCCGCGCCGAGCCGGCCGGCACGCCGGACGAGCTGGTCGCCATCCTGCGTGGCCAGCTCGCCGAAGCACTCGACGACCAGCACGTGCCCTACGAGCAGGTCGTGGCCCGGCTGCGTCCGGCCCGGCGGCTGGACGCGGCGCCGTTCTGCGAGGTCCTGCTCGCCTTCGAGACCGGCGACGCCGGCGAGCCGGCCGAGCTGGGCGGGCGCCCGTTGACCAGGATGCGCTTCCCGGAGATCCGGCCGCACGCCGCCCACCCCGTCATGATCACGGTCTGGACGACCGCGGACGGCGGCTTGGACGGGACGATCACCTGCCGGGGCGGCCTGCTGGACGAAGGCGACGCGGCCCGCCTGGCGCGGCTCGTCGCCGCGGCCCTGGACGACCTCGCCCGGGGCCGGACCACGCCGCTGAGACCCGGCGACCCGCCGGCGGCCGCCCCGCCGCGGGCGGACGCGGGAGGCGCCGGCCGCCCGGGCGGGCCGGCGGCGGCGCTGGAGGAACACGTCCTGGGCGTGTGGCGCGAGGTGTTGCGCCGGCCGCAGATCGGCGTGGACGACAACTTCTTCGAGGTCGGCGGCGACTCCGGCCTGCTCACCCGCGTCCAGGTACGGCTGGAGGACGAGCTCGGCGCCGAGGTGCCCGTGACGGTGCTCTTCGCCTGCCCGACCGTGCGCTCCCTGGCCGCCCGCCTGGCCGCGGACGGCGTGGCGGCGGCCGTGGAAGGAGGCGGGCATGTCTGACCTGATCGCCATCGTGGGCATGGCCTGCCGCTTCCCCGGCGCGGCGGACGTGCGGCGGTTCTGGCACAACCTGCGCACCGGCGCCGACACGATCGAGCGCCGCCCGACCCCGCACGGCGGCGCGGACCCGTCCGGCGAGGGGTTCGTCGCGGCGTACGGCGTCATGCCGGGGGCGGCCCTGTTCGACTGGCGCTTCTTCGGCTACAGCCGGGGCGAGGCGGCGTCCATCGATCCGCAGCAGCGGGTGTTCCTGGAGACGGCCTCGCTCGCGCTCGACGACGCCGCCCTCGACCCGGCCCGCTTCGACGGCGCGATCGGCGTCTTCGGCGGCTGCGACCCTCCGCTGATCAAGGAGGGCGCTCCGGAGACCTCCTGGGACAAGGACATGCTGGCCACCCGGGTCGCCTACAAGCTCGGCCTGCGCGGGCCCGCGATCACGGTGCAGTCGGCGTGCTCGACCTCGCTGCTGGCCGTGCACCTGGCCTGCCGCAGCCTGCGCGACGGCGAGTGCGACGTGGCGCTGGCCGGGGGCGTGCGCATCGGCGTCCATCCGGAGGGCGGCTACCGGCACGCCGAGGGCGACGTGCTCTCGCCGGACGGCTACTGCCGGCCCTTCGACGCCGGGGCCCGCGGCACCGTGCCCGCCGACGGCGTGGGCGTCGTGGTGCTGAGGCGGCTGGAGGACGCCCTGCGCGAGCGGCACGAGATCGTCGCCGTCGTCCGCGGGTCGGCGGTCAACAACGACGGCGCCCGCAAGGTGGGCTTCACCGCTCCGTCCGTGCAGGGGCAGCGGGACGTGACGTCGCGAGCCCTCGACGCGGCGGGCGTCGATCCGGCCGAGGTGTCCTACGTCGAGGCGCACGGCACCGGGACCCGGCTCGGCGACCCCGTCGAGGTGGCCGCCCTGACCCAGGCGTTTCAGGCGCACACCGGGCGGGCCGGGTTCTGCGGCCTCGGCTCGGTCAAGGGCAACATAGGGCACGCGGGCGCGGCGAGCGGCGTCGCGGGCCTCATCAAGACCGCGCTGATGCTCCGGCACGAGGAGATCGTCCCGAGCGCGCACTTCGAGCGCCCCAACCCGGACCTCGGTCTGGACGGCGGCCCCTTCCACGTCGCGACCGAGCGGCGGCCGTGGCCCGGCCCCGCGCTGGCCGGGGTGAGCTCGCTCGGCATGGGCGGGACCAACGTCCACGTCGTGCTCGCCTCGCCGCCGGCGCAGGCGGCGAGCACGCCCCGCCCCGGGCCGCGGGTCCTGTGCCTGTCGGCGCACAGCGGGCCTTCCCTGTCCGCCTACCGCAAAGACCTCGCCGACCGGCTCGGCGCCGCGGACGCTCCCTCGTTGCCGGACGCCGCCCGCACGCTGAGCCGCGGCCGCCGCGAACTGCCCCTGCGGCGGGCGGTGGTGGCGCAGACGCCGGAGGCGGCCGTCCGCGAGCTGGCCAGGGAGACCACTCCCCTGCGGGCGCGGGACGCCGGGCGGGTCGCGCTGCTGTTCCCCGGCCAGGGCGGTCCGCGCCTCGGCGGCGCCGCCGAGGCGCTGCGCGCCTGCCTGCCGGCCGTGCGGGAGGCCGACGCGCGCGCCCGGACCGTCCTCGCGAAGCGGCTCGGGCTCGACCCGGACGTGCTGGGCCGGGACGGCGGCGACACGCTCGTCCAGCAGGTGAACCTGTTCGTGCTCGGCTACGGGATCGCGCGCCAGCTCATGGACTGGGGCCTGCGGCCGGTCGCCGCGCTGGGCTCCAGCCTGGGCGAGTACACCGCGGTGGCCGCCGCCGGGCTGTGGACGTTCGAGGACGCCCTGGTCCTGGTGGCGGAGCGCGCGACCGCGATGCGCGGCTGCCCGCCCGGCCGGATGCTGGCCGTCGATCTGCCGCTCGACCGGGTGGCGGAGGCGGTGCCCGGGTTCGGGCGGGACACCGGCCTGTCGGTGGCGGTCGAGGACGTCGGCCGTACGGTCCTGGCCGGCCCGCGCGAACGCGTCGAGCGGCTGCGCGCGGAGCTGGCGGCGGCCGGAGTGGCCCACACGCCGCTGCGCACGGGCCACGCCTTCCATTCCCCGTCCATGCGCGCCGCCGCCGACGCGCTGTCGCGGGCCGTCGCCAGGACGCCCGTGCGCGGCGGCCTCGACTTCACCGTGTTGTCCGGCCTCACCGGCGAGCCCCTGGACGCCGGGACCGCGGCCGATCCCGGCTATTGGGTGGCGCAGCTGTGCGGCACCGTCCGGATGCGCGCCTGCGTGGGCAACCTGCTGTCCGGCCCGGCCGAGCTGTTCGCCGAGCTGGGCGCGGGGACCGCGACGACGGCCTCCGTGCGGCGCCATCCGTTCTGGAACGCCGATCTCGCGGCCGTCGCCCTCCCCGGCCGCCACGGCACGGACAGGACCGGCGTGCTCGACGCGCTGGGCTCCCTGTGGGCCCACGGCGCCCCCGTGAACTGGGCGGACGTGGACGACCCCGACCGGGACGCCCCCACCGGAGACGCCCCCGACCGAGACCACCCTGACCGGGACGACGCCGGGGCCTGGCGGCGCCCGCTCCCGGCTCCGCCGTTCGACCCGGTCACGCCGGACGACGCCGCCGTCCTCCCGCCACCCCCGACCTCCCGCGACCGGCCGGACGCCGCCCGCACCTCCTTGGAGGACCTGTGGCGGGACGCGCTCGGCGTGGACGCGGTCTCCCCCGACGACGACTTCTACCGGCTGGGCGGCGAGTCCCTGGGCCTGGTCCGGCTGGCCGCCGCCGCGCGGGAGCGGCTGGGGGCCGAGATCCCGGTCGGCGTCCTCGCCGAACGCCCCACCTTCGGCCATCTGCTCGACCTCGCCGAACGCCGCACCTTCGGGCAGCTGATCGACCTCGCCGACCGGCCCTCCCCCGGCGACGGGCCGGACGCCGAGCCCACGCTCCTCGCCCGGGGCCCGTCGCCCGACCCGATCTTCCTGGTGCCGCCCGCGTCGGGCAGCTCGCTCGCCTACCGGCCGCTGGCCGGCGCCCTGACCGGCCGGACCTGCCACGCCTTCGACACCCCCGGCCTCGTCGCCGGGACCCGCCACCCCGGCACAGTCGAGGCCTTGGCCGCCGGCCACGTACGACAGCTCCGGCGGGTACGGCCGGAGGGGCTGCCCGTCGTCCTGCTCGGCTGGTCGATGGGGGCGGTCGTGGCCCACGAGATGGCCAGGCAACTGACCCGGGACGGTGACCCGGTCGCCCTCCTGATCTGCGTGGACGGGCATCCGCCGCCAGGGCCCGGCATCCCCGTGGGCGCCCACCCCCGCCATCTGGCCGACGTGCTGACCCATCTGCGCCACCTGCGCCGTGCCCGCCGTCGCCCCGGCGGAACCGCCACCGGAGCCGCCACCGAGGCCGGGCGGCGCATCGCCGGGCTCGTCGAGGCGTCCGGCGACGGTTTCGACCTCGCGGGGGTCTACCGCCGCAACCTGCGCGCGCTCCTCCTCCACCGCCCCCGCCCGGTGCCCTGCCCGGCGGTCGTGCTGCGGGCCGGCGCCTCGCCGCGCCGCTGCCGGTGGCTGGAACGGCGACTCTTGTCCCTGTACCCGGCCGGCGTACGGGTGCGGCCGATCCCCGGGGACCACTGGAGCGTGCTGACCGACGAGGGGGCCGCCGCGATCGCCCGCGCCGTGCAGGACGTCCTGCCCCCGACCACGCGAGAGGTGAGCCGCCCATGAACGTGACCGTGCCCGACATGGTGGGGCGGATCGCCGCCGCCCATCCCGGCCGCGTCGCGATCGAGGACGACCGCGGCGGCCTCACGTACGGCGAGCTGCTCAGGCGCGCCGTCAGCGGCGCCGCGGCCCTGGACCGGGCGGGACCGCCGGGCGCGCCGGTCTGCGTGCGCCTGCCGCGGGGGCGCGACTTCGTGGTCGCCGCGCTGGCGGCCATGTTGTCCGGCCGCCCGTACGCGCCCATGGACGCGGCGCTCCCCCGGCGGCGGCAACGGGCTCTGCTCGACCAACTGGGGCCGGACACGATCCTGGTGTCCGGCCGCACGCCCGGTGAGCTCGACCGGGGCGGGACGGAGTACCGGCCGGCCCGAGCCCGGGCCGCCTACATCGTGCACACCTCGGGGACCACCGGGACGCCCAAGGGGGTTCTGATCGGCCACGAGAGCCTGGCCAACCTGGTCGCCTGGCACCACCGCACCTACCGGACGGGCCCACGCACCCGTCAGCTGCACACCGCGGGCCTTGGGTTCGACGCGGCCGTCTGGGAGATCTGGCCTTGTCTGTCCGCCGGGGGCACGCTCGTCGTGGCACCCGACGAGGTGCGGGTCTCGCCCGTGGAGCTGGTCGAGTTCGGCCGCGAGCGGGCGATCGACATCCTGTTCGCCCCCACCCCGCTCGCCGAGATGATCGTCGAGCTGGACGCCGACGACGACATCCCCTGGCGCACGATGCTCACCGGCGGTGACGCGCTGCGCCTGCGCCGGCTCCCCCGGGGCTGGAACCTGGTCAACCACTACGGGCCCGCCGAGGCGACCGTCTGCGCCACCTGGCACCCCGTCGGACGGGTGCCGGACTCCGGCCTACCACCCATCGGCCGGCCGATCGACGGCGCCCGCGTCGTCCTGGTCGACCCGCGGGGGCGGCCCGTGCCGGCCGGGAGCACCGGGGAGGTCCACATCGGCGGCACGGTGCTCGCGCTCGGCTACCACCGCAGGCCCGAGGAGACCGCCCGCCGCTTCGTCACCCTGCCCGGCCTTCCCGGCCGCTGGTACCGGACGGGCGACCTGGCTGCCGTCAACGCTCGCGGCGAGCTGGAGTTCCAGGGGCGGATGGACGACGGTCAGCTCCAGGTGCGCGGCGTACGCGTCGAGGCCGCCGAGATCGAGGCCGCGCTGCTGCGCCATCCGCGCGTCCGCCAGGCGGCCGTCGCCACCGTCGGCGACACGCGTGCCCTGGGCGCGCTCGTCGTGGTGTCTGGGCCGTGCCCCACCGTGGGGGAACTGCGGCGCTTCATGTCGGCGGAGCTGCCGGAGAGCGCCATCCCCACCCGGGTCGTGCCCGGCCCGGCGATCCCGCTGACGCCCAACGGCAAGATCGACCGGCCCGGCGTGCGGCGCCGGCTGGCGCAGGAGCAGAACAGGAGCGGACGATGACCATCCCCCTGACCGGCATGGTGGAGATCTGGCGTGAGGTCCTCATGGTGGACGACGTCGGCCCCCGATCCGACTTCTTCGACCTCGGCGGCCACTCGCTGGCGGCCACCCGCATCGTCCAGCGGGTCGAGGAGGTGTGCGGCGTCCGGCTTCCGGTGTCCGCCGTCCAGGACCATCCGACGCCCGAGGCCCTGACCGCCCTTGTCGCCGGCCCGCGGGGCACGGGCCGGGGTTAGGGATACAGGCAGGGCCCGGTCCGCGAGCCGCCGGAGCGTCAGCCGGTCGACACCGCTCGCCAGAAGTACCCCATGATGTCGCGCATCACGTCGCTGAGGCGCAGCGCCTCGTCCGGGTCGTCGCCGGCGTCGAGCCCGGCCTGGATGAAGGCGACGGCCGACGCGCTCAGCCCCTCCGGCTCACTGCCGTAGAAGGCCACCGCCTCCTCGGGCGCGCCGATGCCGGAGCTGCGCAACCAGGCGCCCAGCTCGTCGGAGGTGGAGAAGTACGAGCGGACGTCCACCAGCGAGGCGGCGCCCAGACCGGCCCGGTTCGCGTTGAGGGCAAGCCAGCTCAGATAGGAGCTGTAGGCGTAGGCGGTGAAGCCCTCCGCCTGCCCGTCGGCTCCGGTGCGCGGCTCGATGGGCAGCACGCGCGCGCAGTCCAGCAGTTTCGTCCGGGCGCGCGACGCCATTTCCAGGAGCTGCAGGCAGTACACGTCCTCCGGCCGGCCGGTGAATCTGGACGCGGCCAGCGCGTAGGCGGCGAGCTCGGTGCGGTTCAGCCGCACCTCGAATTCCAGCAGCCGCCGCAGATCCGCCAGGGCGAACCGCCCCTCACGCAATTTCGCGACGATCGGATTGTCGATCGGATTTTCCGCCGTCCGCCGGTCGATCTCCTGTACGAGGGAGACGGCGTCGAGCCTGCGGTCGGTCTTCATATCGGTTTCTCCTTTTCTCGTCCGGCTATTTGGTGGAACGATTGAGAATGGCCAGCATTTGCCTTTCCAACGCGGGCGAGGGGGACAGCCCGATCTCTTTCGCGAAGGACACGCGGGCGAGCTGGTAGATTCCGAGCGCGTCGGCGGGCCGGCCCGCGCGATGCAGCGCGACCATCAGCTGGGAATAGAGCCGTTCTTCCAGGGGGTTCTGCAGCACCAGCGCCTCGAGCTGGGGGATGATCTCGACGTGCCGGCCCAGGTCGAGGTTGATCTCTATGAGGCTGGCGGTGGTCAGCATCCGGCGGCTCTCCAGGAGCTGCGCGGCCTGGTCCCTGATCGGGCCGCGCGGCACGTCCTGCAGCGCCGGGCCGCGCCACAGCGCCAGCGCCTCGCGCAGGAGGGCGACGGCCTTGTCCGGCTCGGCCGACTTCAGCGTGTTCGCCGCCGCGTCGAGCTTTTCGAAGCGCACGGCGTCGATCGCGTCGGCCGGAACCTGGAGACAATATCCGGGATAGCGGGTCTGCAGCGATATTTCCAGGCCGTGGCGTTCCCGCCAGCGCATGATGGACATTCGCAACCGGGACGCGTGCGCGTGCAGCGCGTTCGCCGCCCGCCTGGGCGGGTCGTCCCGCCACAACTCGGCGACCAGGTCCTCGACCGGGACGACGTCGCCGTGCCGGAGCAGCAGCACGGCGAACAACGAGCGTTTTTTCGGGCCGGCTATCTGGATCCGGTCTTCATCGACCCTGACTTCCAATGGGCCCAGAATATCAAATGAGATCATCATCGCCCGCATCGATTGTGCCGCGCCGGCCACTCAGGCATTCCTGTAAATGTTAACTTAGCCACGTGAACCGCGCGGAAAATGTGTTTCCCGGGGTGCTGCTGTGCTTTGATGCAGGTAGCCGGTTTCGCGCAGCCAGCCGATATAGAGGTCGAGCAGCCCGGCGTCCACGGGCGGGCAGGCGGCCGGCACGTCCGGGACCGCCTCGGCCAGGTTCGCGAGATCCGGCTCGGGCAGGGCGCCGGTGAGCTGCCGGGCCGTCACGGAGCCGTCCGCGGCCTCCTCACCGGTGAGCAGCGTGAGGTACCCGGCCAGCGGCGCGGCCGGGTCGGCGGCGCACAGACGTTCCATCTCCCGGACCCAGTCCTCCCTGGAGATGACCCGGACGGGGTAGCCTTGCCGGCGCAGCCGCTCGACCAGCAGGGGCAGGGCGGCGGGGCGCGGGTTCGCCAGATGGTAGACCCGGCCGCGCGCGGGCGCCCCGGCCAGCAGCGCCACGACGGCCTGCGCCACGTAGTCCACGGGGACGAAGTCCAGCCGGAGCGGCACGTCCGGCGCGAGCCCGGTCTCGGCGATCGCCTTGATCACGGCGGCCATCATGGTGCCGGTGTTCCACACGCCCCGGTCCCGGCTGCCGGTGATCTCGTACGGCCGGTAGAGGGCGACCGGCAGCCCGCGCCCTGCGGCCTCGCCCAGCAGGGCCTCGGCCACCCATTTGGTCTCCGCGTACCCCTGCCGCAGCCGTTCCGGGCGCGGCAGCGGATCGTCCTCGCGCACGCGCCCGCCGGTGGGCGGCCCGTCCGCGGCGGCGAGCACGTCCACCGTGGACACGTGGTGGAACGGGCGCGCGCGCCCGCCGTGGGCGGCCAGGCGGATGAGCGAGCGCACGCCACCGACGTTGGCGTCCTGGAGCCGGGAGTAGGGGTAGACGAAGTTCACCTGGGCGGCGGCGTGCAGGATCACGTCCGTGTGGTCGGCCAGTCCGTCCAGCTCTGACTGCGGGAGTCCCAGGCCGGGCAGGGCGAGGTCGCCGGGCACCGCGGTCACCCTCGTGCCGAGGTCCGCCGCGGGCAGGCCGTACCTGCGCAGGGCCGCGCCGACCCGGCGGAGCCCGTCCTCGCCGTCCGCCGCACGTACGAGGCACGACAGTCGCAGGTCCGTGGCGTCGAGCAGCCGCCGGACCAGGAAGGCGCCCAGGAAGCCGGTCGCGCCGGTGACCAGGATCTCCCGAGGGGGCGCCGGGTCGGCCGGGCCGAAGCGGAGGCCGGGATCGAGCCGGGCTTCCCGGGCGAAGTCCACGGTCGGTTCGCTCTCCATGCCGCCGTCGGCGCCGCTGCGCAGGGCGGCGATCCGGGTGGCGAACGCCTCCAGCGACGTAGAGTCCAGCAGCGCGCGCACCAGCGCGGGGCCGGGGAGGCCGCCCATGCCGGGACGGGCGCGCAGCGCGGTGACGATCTGGACGGCCTGCAACGACGTGCCGCCGAGCTCGTAGAAGTCGTCGGCGCGGGACTCCACCGGCGTGCCGAGGACGGCCGCCCACACCTCGGCCGAGTACCGCTCGACCTCGCCCCGCGGCGGGTCGGCGGGGCCGGCCGGTGGCTGATCGCCGGTCCCGGCCAGGGCGCGCGTGTCGACCTTGCCGCTGCTGTTCAGCGGCAGCTCGTCGGCGACCGCCACCCGGCCGGGGACCATGAACGCGGGCAGCCGGTCCCGCAAGAATGCCCGCACCCGCCGTGCGAAGGGCCGCGGCTCCTCCCTGCGCCACGGCACCGCCCACGCGACCAGCGCCCGGTCGCCCCGCCCGGATTCCCGTACGGTCACGGCGGCTTCGCGCACCTCGGGATGGGCCGCCAGCTTCGATTCGACCTCGCCGATCTCCACCCGGTGGCCGCTGATCTTGACCTGCCGGTCCAGCCGGCCCAGGAAGACCAGCACGCCGTCCGGCCGCCAGGCCGCCCGGTCGCCGGTCCGGTACATGCGCGCGTCCCCGCCGAGGAACGGGTCGGGCAGGAAACGTTCGGCCGTGCGTTCCTCGTCGCCCATGTAGCCGAGCGCCACGCCGTCGCCGCCGACGTACAGCTCGCCCTCCTCCTCGGGCTCGCACGGGCTGCCGTCCTCGCGCAGCACGTAGCACGTGGAGTTGGCGATCGGCCGTCCGATGGGCACGCGTTCGGCGTCCGGCGGCAGCCCGGTCACCTCGTGGGCGGTGGAGAACGTGCCGTTCTCCGTGGGGCCGTAGCCGTTGACCAGGTGCTCGGGCGGGCCGGCGGCCAGGACGCCGCGCACGCAGTCGGGGTTCAGCACGTCCCCGCCCGCCACCAGGTAGCGCAGCGAGGAGAACATGCCGGGGTCGGCGAAGCCGAGCTGGTGGAACAGGCCCGCGCTGAGCCACATCACGGTCGCGTCATGTTCGCGTAGCTCGCGGGCCAGGTCCGGCGGCGACAACAGCGCCTCGGGCTCGGGCACGACAAGGTGGGAGCCGTTCAGGTGCGCCCCGAAGATCTCGAAGCAGGACACGTCGAACGTCGGGTTCGTGGTGGCCACGACGACGTCGTCCGGGCCGAGCGCGGCGCAGTCCGTCGCCGTCGCCATCCGGACGGCGGCGCGATGCGGCACGGCGACCGCCTTCGGGACGCCGGTGGATCCGGAGGTGAAGATGACGTAGGCCAGATCGGTCGCCGAGGCCACCTTCGGCGGCAGCGGCCCGGCCTCGGGCACCGGCCCGTCCAGCGGCAGCACGTGCCGCGCGTCCAGCGACGGACGCCGGTCGGCGCGCGTCACGACGTGCTCGACGCCCAGCCGCCGGGTCAGCTCGCGCAGCCGGGCCGCCGGGTCCCCGGGATCGAGCGGGACGTACGCGCCGCCCGCCTTGAGCACGGCCCAGATCCCCACGACGGCCTCGGCCGACCGTTCCACGGGCAGGGCCACCGGCGTCCCCGCCCGCACGCCCTGCCGCCGCAGCACCCTGGCCAGCGCGTCCGCGCGGCCGGCCAGCTCCCGGTAGGTCAGCGTCCGGCCGCCGCCGGTCAGCGCGGGCGCGTCCGGGGTCCGGGCGGCCTGGGCGTCGAACAGCTCGGGCAGCACGGCGTCGCGCGGGTAGGGGCGGGCGGTGTCATTCCATTCCTTCAGGCTCATGTGGGGTCCTCTCCAGCTCAGCCGGTGTGCGCGGCTGCCTTCCAGAAGCTGCCGATGTGCTCCTCCAGTTGCCGGGCGCGGGTGATCGCGGTGGCCTTGTCCTCGCCGTTCCGCAGGCCGTGCTCGACGACCTCCAGGGCCCGCCGTTCCAGCTCGTCGGACTGGCCGCCTTCGTAGTAGTCGACGAACTCCGGGGGCACCTCCAGCCCCTGCTTGCGCACCGCTTCGAGCAGGGCCTGGCAGCCGGGGAAGTAAACCGTCATGTCGGTGTGGAGGGCCAGCGCGTTGTCGGCCTGGCCGCCGTGCAGGGCCAGCCACGAGACACAGCCGTTGAACGCCTGCGCGTCGGGCCCGGACGGCCACCGCCCCACCGCGTCCGGGTCCATGCCCAGGGGGCGGACGCAGGCCAGCAGCTTCGGGTGCGCGTCGTGCACCAGGCGGGCGACCTCCAGGTAGAGGCCGACGACGGGGCTGTCGGAGAAGCGGGCGATCACGGTGCCGTACGCGGCCAGCTCGGCGACGTGGCACTGCAGCTCGATCCCGACGAGCCGGCGCAGGTGCTCCAGAGTGAGCCCGCCGACCTCGGCCAGGTCCAGCAGGCGGTTGCCGACCGGAGAGCGGTCGCGCAGCCGTTGGAGCTCGGTGACGGCGGAGGTCGCCAGGGTGAGCTCTGCGGTGGCGGTCATGGTGCAGCCTTTCTCTTGTGCGAATATGTCTGCCTTCCCCGAGGCCATGACAAGGGCCTGACGCGGACCTGACATCCGGCTGCCGCGCGGCGCGGCCCTAACCGAGCAGCGTGCGGACGATCAGCTCGGCGGCGAGGTACAGCGCGCCGGCCCGGCGCAGGCGCGCCATCGTCCCCCGGAGCTGCACGCCGTCCTCGCAGGCCACCCGTACGGTGACGTCGAAGTCGCCGACGACCACGTGCGCGCCGACCACGCCGCTCATCTCGCGCAACCTTCGCTCGTAGTCGCGCGTCGTCACCCCCGGGGCCAGGCGGACGTGCACGTCGGCCCGGACCGGGGCGGTCATCCCGGGCTCCTGCCGTGGCGTCCGGGTCGTCTCCTCACGCGCGGGCCGCCGCCGTCCAGAGCAGGGCCATGTACCTGTCGCACAGCCGGGCCGCGCGCAGGGCCTCGCCGGGGTCGTCCCCCCGGGCCAGGCCATCGTCCACGACGGCTGCGGCCTCCCCGGTCAGCAGCGGGTCGGGACTGTTGCCGTAGTACGCCGTGAACTCCTCGGGCACCGTCACGCCGTGCTCGTCCAGCAGCCGCACCAGCTCGACGGCGCCGCCGTAGTAGACGCCGTCCGGGGCCGAGTACAGCGACAGGGCCATGGCCGCCTGGCTGCCGTGCAGGGCCAGCCAGGAGACGTACCCGCAGAAGGCGTGCGCGGCCAGGTCGTCGCCGAGGTCCGGCGGCTCGCCCAGACGCTCGGCCACGACGGCGAGCGCGGCACGCGCCCCGTCCACCAGCCCGGCCACCTTGAGCAGGAACCCGGCGGCCGGCGGGTGCGGGAACTGGGTGAGCAGCTCGCCGTAGGCCACGAGCTCGGCATGGTGGTAGGCGCGCTCGATCGCGACGAGGCGGCGCAGGTGGCCGACGGTGACCCGGCCGTCGGCCGCCAGGGCGAGCAGCGGGTTGGGCGGCGGCGACTGCTCCCGGGCCCGCGCCAGTTCCTTGATCAGCGTTTCGGCGGTCATTCCGTGGCGCCTTCCACGCCGTCCGCCGGGTTTCTGAGGCCGCCCTTGTCGAGGAACTCGTGCGCCTGGGTCATCGTGGCTTGGCCGCTGTGGAACAGGTTGTTGACCAGTGCGTGCCGGGCGCCGCCCGTCGTGAGCCCCTCGTACAGGTGCTCAACGGAGCCGGCGCCGCCCGAGGCGATGACGGGGACGCCCACCGCCGAGGCGATGGCCGGCGTCATCTCCAGGTCGTAGCCGTTGCCGGTGCCTTCCTGGTCGAGGCTGTTGGCCAGCAGCCGGCCGGCGCCCAGGTCGGCCAGCATCTTCGCCCAGACGACGGCGTCCAGGTCGGTCTCCTGCTCGCCGCCGCGGATGGCGACGTTCCAGCGGCCGTCGCCGGCGCGGGCGACGTTCATGACGCCCACCACGCGGCCGGATCCGTGCCGCTGCACGAGCGTATGCAGGACCGAGGGGTGCTCCACCGAGGTGGTGCTCAGGCCGACCGCCGCCGCGCCCGCCGCCAGCAGGGCCTCGGCCGCCTCGATGGAGGGCATGTAGCCGTTGTCCACGGTGACCCAGAACGTGCCGCCCGTCCCGCTCAGCGCCTGGATCAGGGGGAGGAACGTCTCGTGCTCCGTCCACGGCTCCTGCACGTCCACGAAGATCGGCCCGGCGCCGTCGCGCAGGTAGACCGAGGCGATCTCGACGGCGTCGGCGGGGTCGGCCAGACCGGCGATCCCCGAGGGCGGCGTCGCCCTGCCGCCGGCTACGTCGATGCACGGGATGATGAGGTCGTTCATGATGTCCCTTTCCGTCATTCGGGTTGTGGGTCGCCGGCCGGCCCTGGGGCGGGGGCGTCCGGTCGTCGTTCGGTGAGCAGCACCTTTCCGGCGCCGCCGGTCCGGGCGCTGTGCCGCACCGCCGCCCGGACCTCGGGCAGCGCGTACCGGCCGGCCACGTCCACGCCGGGCCGGCCGCCCGCGAGGTCCGCGACCACCTCCTCGGTGAGGCGGGCCCGGTCGTGCGGGTCCAGCGCGGCGAGCCGTTCGGGCAGCCAGAAGCCGCTCACGGTGAGGGAGGAGAAGATGACCTGGCGGGACGGCAGCGGGATCGGCTCGCCGGACAGCGCCCCGAACACGACCAGCCGGCCACCGGGACGCAGGCAGTCCAGCAGACCCCGGCCCACCTGACCGCCGACCGAATCGATCGCGGCAGCCGCCCCGCCCGACGTGACGGCCAGCACCCGGTCCACCCACGGGCCGCCGGAGACGTCGATCACCTCGTCCGCCCCCAGCAGGCGCAACGGCGTCACCTGTTCCGGCCGCCTGACCAAGTGCAGGCACCGGATCCGGCGTCTGGCCGCATGGGCCAGGACCATGCGGCAGACGGCCGACGCGCCCGCCGACAGCAGCAGCCACCCGCCGGGCGGCACGTCGAGCTGGTCCACCAGCAGGCGCGCCGCGAACGGGTTCACCGTGAGCTGGCAGGCGACCTCGTCGGGCATGGCGTCCGGGACCGCGATCAGCTCGGCGGGCGCGGCGCTGACGTAGTCCTGCCAGGTACCGGTGGCGGCCACGGCGACCCGCGCGCCCTCGCGGTACGTGCCCGCCCGGTCGGCCCGCTCCACCACGCCCACGCCCTCGAACCCCGCCGGTGCGGGGAGCGTCGCCTCGCGTCCGTATTCCCCTCGCACGTACATGAGGTCGGAGGGGTTGATCGGCCGGGTGGTCATCCGTACGAGCAGGTCGTCCGGCCCCTTGACGGGGACGGGCACGTCGTCCACGGACAGGACGGCGGCGGGGTCACCGTGATGATGGAACCGCACGGCACGCATGACATACCTCCTTGCCTGGGTCGGATGTGTCTCGGTCGGGTGTGTCTGGTTCGGACCTGTCCCGGTCAGGCGGACAAGAGCTGCGCCAGGCGCGGCGAGCGCGGCGCGAGCCTGCGGGCGACGGCGACCGCCGACCGCACGGCCGACTCCTGGCTGGAGACCCACGTGGTGTACTGGCCGGCGAGGTGCAGCCCGCCCCGCCCCTGCAGCGCGTCGAGGCGGCGCTGGGCCCGGACCGCCGCGGGCGTGATGAGCAGGTGCCGGTAGTTCTCCCGCAGGACCACCTGCCTCGGCAGCTGGTCGCGGTGGGTGAGCTGGCTCTTGAACACCTCGACGCCCCTGGACGGGCCGAACCAGTCGGTGCTCTCGCTCCAGCCGTCGTGCACCTCGAAGGCGCTGGTCGACCAGTGGGCACGGCTCTCGGGCAGATATGCGGGATCCAGGTGCAGCGCGTACGTCGTGTCCACCGGCTCGAAGCCGGCCAGGACGTCACGGACCTCCTGGGCGCCCGCCAGCGGCCCGAGCAGCCGCACCGCCTCCCACGGCGGCACCGCGAGGACCAACTCGTCCACGACGTGCCGCTCGCCGGCGGTGTCGAGGAGCTCGTAGCGCCCGTCCGCGCGGCGGATCTGCCGCACCCCGGCCGCGGTCCTGATCCTGGCGGCGGGGGCCCGCGCCGCCAGGGCCCAGGCCGTGCTCTCCAGCCCCGGGAGGAGCTGCTGCCATCTCGGCTCGCCCGCGGTGTTGACGTAGAAGGCGACGGCGGCGCGGGCCGAGAGGGTCATGGCCTGTTCGAGGCTGCAGCAGAACAGGAAGGCCGGGCGGGCGTAGAGCACGTCTCGTTTGATCTCCTGGCTCACCGGCAGGGGCTCGACCAGGTCGGCCAGCGGTCGTTCCCAGCTGACGTCCTCCTTGTCCCATTCGGTGGCCCGCTGGAGGAAGGTCCCGACCGCCTGCCACGCCGCCCCGAGCCGCTCGTCCCGGGGCCAGGACGCCTCCGGGGTGTGCGGGCTGACCAGCAGCGGCTCCCGGCGTCCCGCCTTCAGGACGGTGAGCGAGGCCGGCAGGTCCACGAACTGCTCGTCGCCGTACCCCAGCAGCTCCAGCAGCCTGCGATGCGTGGGGAACAGGTCCGGCGAGATGTCCTGGGCGCCGAGGTCGAGAGTCGCCTCGCCGCCGCCAGCGCGGACGCGGACCGACCGCATCGTGCCGCCGACGCGGTCACGGGATTCGAGCACCACGGTCTCGCAACTGTCGGCCAGGAGCCAGGCCAGGGTGAGCCCCGACAGACCGGCTCCGACGATTCCGACGCGCATGTCATTTCACCTTGAGAAAGCTAGAGGGGACGTGCTCCGGTAGCGCGCCATTACCCGCCGCCCTGGAGATCGCACGGCGACTTCCGGAGCAATCGCCAGGCGTACGGCGGATGTCAGCGCGAATTCAGGACCATGTCAGGAATGCGTGGCAGCGAATTGTCCGGCAATGCCTGCGCGATGAAGGAGGAATTTTTATGAACGGGCCGTCGAACAGGGCTCCTGTGGTGGTCGGCGCCGACGTGTCCGCGCCTTCGTCCGTCGCCCTGGAATGGGCGGCGGAGGACTCCATCCGGCGGAAAAGGCCGTTGCGGATCGTGCATGCCATGGATCTGGCCGGATATTTCGCGGGGCCTCCGGCGGCCAAGGCGTTCGCCGCTCCGATGATCGTCGAATCGGCGCACGAGATCGCCGTGGGGGTCGCCGCCGACGCGCTGGCCCGGGTCCGTGGCAGGCGGCGGCACCCGGCGGTGACGGCGCACGTCGCGCCCGGCGCGCCGGCGGCCGTCCTGCGCGACGCGGGGCGGGACGCCGTCGAGATCGTGGTCGGCCACCGTCCCCGCAACGAGGTGATCGATCTGCTGTTCGGCTCGGTCGCCCTCGCGCTGGCCGCCAGGGCCGACGCGCCGGTGGTCGTCGCCAAGGGCGCGACGGCACGTCCGTACGACGACGTCGTCGTGTTCCTGGAACCAGGGCCCGTGCCGGACGCCCTCCTCGGTTACGCCTTCCGGACCGCGTCCGCGCACGGCGTCCGGCTGCGCGTTCTGCGCGCCGACTCGGCCGCCGGGCCTTCGCTCGGCGGGTGGCGGCGGCTGCATCCGGAGGTCCGGGTGCACGAGCAGCGCTGCGACGGGGACGCCCGCTCCGCCCTCCTGGCGGCCTCGGTCGCGGCCCGCCTGCTCGTGGTGGAGTCCCGGCGTCCGGCGGGGGTTCTGGCGTGGCGGCGGCCGTGGGGGCTGGCCCGGCTGATCCGGCGCTCGGCGTGTCCGGTGGCGATCGTCCCCGCGCCGGCGGGCTCCGGGCGGCTCGGGCCCTGAGCGGCGGTTCGCAGCGCGGCGGCCGGCGTCATGCCCAGCCGAGTCCGTGGCGGGCCAGGCGGTCGAGCGCCTCGTCGAGGATCGGCCAGGGGTGGCCGAGGAACAGCCGCACGTGGGCGTGGCCGTCGCCGGGAGGGCCAGAGGTGACCATGCTGCCCGTGCCCGGCAGGACGCCTGCCCGGTCAAGGCAGAGCAGGCGATAGCCCTCTTCCCCGCCAGGCGTCTCACCGTTGCCGGCGGAGGGGTGGCCGCCGGCATCGCGGCAGCGCTGCTGCTGCCCGGCGTGTTCGGCGGCGGCTCGGCGATG
>NZ_JBEXYU010000064.1:0-17642 GCF_040631115.1 Nonomuraea sp. NPDC005692
TCTCTGCGCCGATGGTACTGCACTCGGGAGGGTGTGGGAGAGTAGGTCACCGCCGGACAATCTTTCGAAGAGGCCCCACACGGTTCGTGTGGGGCCTCTTCGCGTTCCGGGGGAGGGTTCCGGGTTGGGGTTTCGGCTTCGGTCGGGGCCCTTTCTGCATGTCCGGAGTATTTCAGGGCTCGTGGGGGCCATCGGGGTTCCGCTCTGGCTTGCGTCCCTGGCCCCGGCCGGCGGCTGAGCCGGTCGTTGACGTGCAGTGCGAAGAGAGGAGTGTTGGGGTCTGTTTTCGCGAACCGATCGTCGACACCCCTCGTCATGAGCGCACTCCGTGCTGGAGGGGATTTGCCTGCGGCTCACTCCAGCCCATGAGGTGATTGTGAGGCGGGGGGTCAGCTCTGTTTGGGTGGCGAGAAGGTCTCGATGGCCTCGTTCAGGACCTTGTTGAGGGTTTCGCTGCCGGTGTGTCCGGAGTCGGCCACTACATGCAGTTCGGCGTCGGGCCAGACCTTGGTCAGGTCCCAGGCTGTCTGGAGAGGGCTGCCTAGGTCCAGGCGGCCGTGGATCAGGGCGCCGGGGATGCCGGCCAGCCTGTGCGCGTTGCGTAGCAGTACGTCCTCTTCCAGCCAGGCGGCGTTGGCGAAGTAGTGGGCGCAGATGCGGGTCATGGCCATGATGGTGTCGTCCGGCCGGTTGCTGTAGGCGTTGGGTGTGCCGTTGGCCTCCTGGGAGATCACCGCGTCCTCCCAGGAGACCCAGTCGTGGGCGGCCTTCTCGCGTACCTTCGGGTCGGGGTCGGACAACAGTCGCGAGTACGCCGCCAGCATCTTGAACACGTCCCCGTCGCTGTCGGCCTCGGGCACGCCCTGCACGAACCGTTCGTGCGCCTCCGGGAAGAACCTGCCGACGCCCCGGTAGAGCCAGTCGGTCTCGGAGCGGCGGGTCATCGTGACCGCGGGGATGACGATCTCCGAGACCCGTTCGGGGTGGGCCTCGGCGTAGGCCAGGATCAGTGTCGAGCCCCACGATCCGCCGTACAGCAGCCAGCGGTCGATGCCGAGGTGCTCGCGCAGCAGTTCCATGTCGGCGATCAGGTAGTGGGTGGTGTTCGCCGACAGGTCGGTGGCCGGATCGGCGGCGTGCGGGCGGCTGCGGCCGCAGTTGCGCTGGTCGAACAGGACGATGCGGAAACGTTGGGGGTCGAATCTGCGGCGGGAGCCGGTCGAGCAGCCCGATCCTGGCCCGCCGTGCACGACGACCGCGGGCTTGCCGTCCGGGTTGCCGCAGACCTCCCAGTAGATGAGGTTGCCGTCGCCGACATCGAGCATGCCGTGCTCGTACGGTTCGATCGAGGGATACAAGGGGGCTCCTACCGTTGGAGGATTGGGGTGTGCCGGGCGCGGCGGGTACGCCGGGGTACGGCGCAGGCTGATGGGCCGCGATTATGCAAGCGCTGTTATATTAGCACTGTGACATCTTCGGACCCCACGGCGATACCCGACCCCTGGCACTCCCTGCACGAGCTCCTGGCGGCCATGGACGCTGAGATCGAACAGGTCTACCTGGAGCGCGGCCTCGACGGCGTGCGCACGCGGTTCGCCTATCCGCTCATCCGGCTCGCCCACGCAGGGCCGCTGACCATTCGCGAGCTCGCAAAGTCCCTGAACCGTTCGCACTCTGCGATCAGCCAGACCGTCGCGGCCATGCGCAAGGAGGGGCTCGTCACCTCGGAGCCGGGGCCCGACGCCCGCACCCGCCGGATCGACCTGACCGAGCGCGGTCGGTCGCTGGTGCCGTTCCTGGAGGCGGAGTGGCGTGCCACCCACGAGACGGTCGCCGAGCTGGACGGCGAGCTCCCGTATGCGATGACGGCCGTGGTGGAGGAGGTGCGGCGGGCGTTGGAACGCCGGTCGATGCGGCAGCGGATCCTTCATCATCTCGTCGAGCCGCCGCGATGAGGTCGCAGGGCTGAGATTCGCCAGAGAGTCGGCCGCGCGGCGGCCCTGATGGGCGAGCTGGGTGTCTCGTCCGCCGTCCGGCCGGGTGAAGCCGGGCCGGACGCGGAGCGGATGGGTGGCAAGGAAGGTGGTGCCGGGTCGTTGGGGCTGAGTGGCGGCGCGAGCGTGGCCTGGCGATCGGGGATGTTGTACGCCGGGATGGCGGTTGGGCAAGGTCAGGGGTTGTTCATGGTCCTGACAATCTCGCTGGGATACCCACCGTAATCGGGTAACTCTATTAACGTGACCGCTTCTCCCCCTTCCAAGCAGTCAGCGCGTCGTAGCCGTCGGCTGCTGGCGTGGACGTTCGCGTCGATCTCCGTCGGGTTGGTGGCCGCGGGGGTCGTGGGGTTCTTCGCCGAGCCGTTACAGCTGGACATGCTGGACAAGCGGGCCAGCGTCGTCAGCATGTTCGTGGGTGTCGCGGGGTTGTTCATCGCCGGGGTCGGGTTGTGGGCGCAGCTTCGGGCGGTCATGGCGCCCACCGGTGGCGGCGAAAGTGGTCCGGGGGGCGAGGAGGCCGGGCGGGCTGGTGCCGGTTCTGGTGGCTCGGGGCCCGTTGGAGCTGGTCAGGGCGTTGTCGGTACGGACGCCGCTGGGGCCGGTGCGGGTGGACCCGGTGGTGGGCCTGGCGGCGTTGGAGCTGATGGAGATGGTCACGGCGGCGCCGCCGGTGGAGCGGTCGGTGGGGCTGCTGGTGGGGCGGTGGGGAGGGCCGAGGGGCAGCGGTCGATCGTGGTCGGGCGGCAGGAGTCCGGGCTGGCCATGACCGGGGACAGGTCCACGGCGGTGACCGGGGGGCATGTCGAGGTCATCGGGGACGTGCATCTGCCGTCGCGGCCCCAGGTGGCGACGCGGCCCGTGCAGCTGGCGCCGCGGCCGCCGCAGCTCGTCGGGCGGGACGAGGCCGTGGCGGAGCTGCGGGAGCGGCTGCTGGCGAGCGAGGTGCGGCCGGCGGTGGTGGCCGTGCACGGGCTCGGCGGCGTGGGCAAGACCAGCCTCGCGCTGGAGTACGCCTATCGCCACCAGCACGACTACGAGCTCGTCTGGCAGTTGCCGGCGGCCGAACCTGCGGTGTTGTCGGCGGCATTCGCCCGGTTGGCGGCTCTCATGGGATTACGGGAGCTGGGCGCGGACGCGGCGGACCCGGTCGACCAGGTGCACGCCGCGCTGGCGGCGCGTACCGAACCGTGGTTGTTGATCTTCGACAACGTGCCGGAGGCCGAGGCGGTGCGGGCGGTGTTGCCGCCGGCGGGGCCGGGGCACGTGCTGATCACGAGCCGGTCCGGGAGCTGGCCGCGGGATCGCGGGCTGGAGCTGCCGGTGCTCGACCTGGAGTCGGCGGCGCTGCTGATGCTGGCGAGCACGGGGCAGGACGACTCCGTGGCGGCGGCGGCCGTGGTGGCGGAGCTCGGGGCGTTGCCGCTGGCGCTGGAGCAGGCCGCGGCCTACATGTCGGAGACCGGGCTGGAGCTGTCGGAGTACCTGGATCTGCTGCATCACCAGCGTGCCGAGTTGCTGGCACAGGGGCAGGCATGGGGGTATCGCGAGCGGGTGGCCTCCACGTGGCAGTTCGCGTTCCGGCGGCTGGCCAGGACGAGTCCGCAGGCCATCGCGCTGCTGCGGCTGCTGTCCTGCTACGCGCACGAGGCGATTCCGTACCATCTGCTGCTCTCGCCGCTGACGCGGTGGGCGCCGCGGGAGCTGTTCCGGGCGGACGTGCAACGGCGGCGGGCCTACGGGCGGATCCCCGGGCCGCGCACGCGCGTGCTGCGTGACGTGCATCCGAGTGTGTTGCTGATGATGCGGGCACTGCCGCGGGACACGCTGAGGATCAACGCGGCGCTGAGCGCGTTGCGGGGGCACAGCCTGATCGGTCCGCCCGTGGACGGGACGGTCACGGTGCACCGGCTGGTGCAGGCCGTCACGCTCGACCAGCTTCCGCTGCGCGCGCAGCGCCGGTGGCGGGAGGTGGCGGCGGTGCTGGTGGAAGCCGTGCTGCCCGATAATCCGGGGCAGAAGGCGCGGTGGGCGCGGTACGCCAGGCTGCTGCCGCACATCCGGACGGTGCTCGGGCCGACCTCGCCCGGAATGGACAAGACGGCCCAGTATCTGGGGGCCAGCGGCGACTACCGTACGGCGAGGTCGTTGTTCCAGGAGATCGCCGACGCGCTCGCGGCGGCGCTCGGCCCGGAGGAGGTCGCCACGCTGACGGCCCGGCACGAGCTGGCGCTATGGACGGGCGAGGCGGGCGACCCGGCGGGGGCGCGTGACCAGTACCTGGAGCTGCTTCCCGTCTACGATCGGGTGCTCGGTCCCGAACACCCGCACACCCTGACGACCCGGCACAACCTGGCCCAGTGGACGGGACGGGCGGGCGATCCGGTGGCCGCCCGCGACCAGTACGCGGCTTTGCTGCCCGTCCGGCAGTGGGTGTCGGGGCCCGAGCATCCGGACACCCTGACCACGCAGGCGAACCTGGCCCAGTGGACCGGGCAGGCGGGGGACGCGGCCGCGGCCCGCGACCAGTACGCGGCGCTGCTGCCGGTGCGGGAACGGGTGCAGGGGCCCGAGCATCCCTCGACGCTGATCAACTGGCACGAGCTGGCCCGGTGGACCGGTGAGCTGGGGGACGCGCTGGCCGCCCGTGACCAGTACGCGGCGTTGCTCCTGGTACGGGAGCGGGTGTCGGGGCCGCATCATCCGGACACGTTGACCGTCCGGCACGAGCTGGCGCGGTGGACGGGGGAGTTGGGGGAGGCGGCTGCGGCGCGTGATCAGTACGCGGCTTTGGTGCCGGTACGGGAGCGGGTGCAGGGGCCCGAGCATCCGGACACGCTCACCGCCAGGGCCAGCCTGGCCCAGTGGACGGGGAAGGCGGGGGACGCGGCGGCCGCCCGTGACCTGTACGCGGCGCTGCTTCCCGTCCGGGAGCGCATTCTCGGGCCCGACCATCCGGACACGTTGACGATCCGGCACGAGCTGGCGCGGTGGACGGGGGAGCTGGGGGAGGCGGCTGCGGCGCGTGATCAGTACGCGGCTTTGGTGCCGGTACGGGAGCGGGTGCAGGGGGCCGAGCATCCGGACACCCTGACCGCCAGGGCCAACCTCGCGTACTGGACGGGGATGGCGGGGGACGCGGCGGGGGCCCGCGATCTCTGCGCGGCGCTGCTGCCGGTCCGGGCTCGCGTGCTGGGGGCCGGGCATCCGGCCACGGTGACCACCAGGGAACAACTCGCCCACTGGACAACCCACGCCCACCCATGAAGGCCGGCCAGAAGACGCGCCCCGCGCCCCCTTGTGGGAGCAGAGGGGTGGGGCCCGGCGGAGGGAGAGCCGGGGCGGTGGGGGGTGCTTGGTGGGGTGGGGAGCCGGGGCGGAGGGGGCGAGCCTGCCCCTCGCGCCCCGGCGGCTACTGGGGAAGGACGAGGAGGGCGTCGCCGACGCCGCGCTCCACGCCGTCCGATGGCCGGTTGACCAGCTTGTTCGACACCACCATCGCGGTCGAGCCGCCGCCGTCCAGGTTGATGGCCTGGACCGCGCCGAGCCAGCGCATGAACTGGGCGGCCTCGTGGAAGTTGGCGCCGATGGTCACGCCGGGCTGGCGGCCGTCGATGGTGGCCAGGATGAGGCTGCCGTTCCTGGTGACGCCGAGCAGGGTGCGCGGGTGGCGGCGCAGGATCATGTTCACGGAGTCGTGGCCGTCGCGCTTGGCGGTGATCTTCACATGGCCGTTGCGCACCAGGCCGACGCCGCCGGCGATGACGTTCAGGTCGGGGGTCAGCTTGAGCGCCTTGCGGGTGCGCAGGTCGGTGACCTTCGTGTCGATCTTGACCGTCCAGCCCTCCCAGGCGTGCTCGTCGAGCCATTCGGCGGCGCTGCCCTGGCCGTGCAGCACCCGGGCGCCCTTGGCCACGGCGGCGCCGCTCGCGCGTACGGTGACCGCCTTGCCGTTGGCGTCGAGGACGACGTCGGTGCCGCCGGTCGGGGTCTTGGCGCCGTACTCCTCGGTGTAGAGCACGGCCTCGTCCGTGGCGGCGGCGCGGTTGACGCCGTTGACGGCGAGCTTGTCGCCGTCCTGGGAGATGGCGGTGACGGCGGTCTTCAGCTCGGTGATGCGGACGCTGCGGCCCTGGAGCACCACGGCGGAGCGGCCCGGCACGGCCTCGCTGAGCAGCCGGCCGGCGACCACGGAGGCGCCGACGGGCTCGCCGCGCAGGTTCTTGGCGGTGTGGATGTTGAAGAAGCCGCCGTTGACGCCGACCACCGCGTTGCGCGCCTTGGCCATCGAGGAGACCGTCTCGCGTGCGGCGACGCTGGTGCCGAGGGAGGCGGCGTAGGAGCCGCGGAACGTCCGGGAGTCGATCATGACGACCTTGGCGTCCCAGGGGCCGGTGGTCTTCAGGCCGTCGTCGCCGAGGTAGTCGACCTTGACCTTCAGCCCGGCTTCCTTGAGCGCCTTGGCGGTCTCGTCGGCCTTCGCCTTGTCCTTGAAGGACCACAGGCCCACGCGGACCATGTAGACGGTCTGGGAGGGCGCGTCGGCCACGCTCGGCCGGATCACCTTCTGCAGGCTCGGCGCCTCCCCGGCCGCCTCGACCTCGGCGACCTTGGCCTGGGCGGTCTCCAGCGCGCCGTAGTCGCGGCCGCTCGGCATGAGCACGGTCACCGTGTAGCCGTCGGTGGAGCTGCCCGCCTTCACGTCGTACAGGTCGATGCCCTGCGTCACGGCGGTCAGCGTCTTGGTGGCGGCAGGCCGGGAGCCCAGCGGGAAACCGGCCGACGGGAACTTCACCGCGAGCTGCGCCGCCGAGGCGGGCAGCGTGGTGACGGTGATCGTGGCGGCTATGGCCAGGCCGCCGGCGATGGTGCGTCGAGACATGAACTCTCCAGAGGGCGGAAAAGGGACCGAACCATCCTGACGAGATCAAGGTCGCGGAGTCAGCCGAACGCGCCAAACTGCTCAAGAGGTTACGAGATTGACACCCAGCCCAGATAACATTGAGCTATGACCCGTATCAGCATGTGGTGGCGGCCGGCAGACGGCCGCTGATTTCCCATGCTGGGCCGTCCTGGTGGCGGCCCCTTTCCGAGCGTGCGGGCTCCCCTCAGGCGGCACACCTGAAGGAGAGACCCATCGTGAACGACGTCGTCCTGACCGGCGACCGTCCGACCGGACGCCTGCATCTGGGCCACTATTTCGGCACCCTCGCCAACCGGGTGGAACTGCAGGACCGTTACCGGACGTACGTGCTGATCGCCGACTACCAGGTGATCACCGACCGCGACCTGCCCGGCGAGATCCAGCGCAACATCACCGAGGTGCTCCTCGACTACCTGGCCGTCGGCCTCGACCCGGGCAAGGTCACGATCTTCCAGCACAGCGCGATCCCGGAGCTGAACCAGCTCCTGCTGCCGTTCCTGAGCCTGGTGTCGGTGGCGGAGCTGAGCCGCAACCCGACGGTGAAGGACGAGATCGCGCACAGCGCCCGGCGCGCGGTCAGCGGCCTGCTGTTCACCTATCCGGTGCACCAGGCCGCCGACATCCTGTTCTGCAAGGGCACGCTGGTGCCCGTGGGCCGTGACCAGCTTCCGCACGTGGAGGTGGCGCGGCTGGTCGCGCGGCGCTTCAACGAGCGGTACGGCGAGGTGTTCCCGCTGCCCGAGGCCATGTTGGGCGAGCGTCCGCTGCTCATGGGCCTGGACGGCGGCAAGATGAGCAAGAGCCGCGGCAACGCCATCGCCCTGGCGGCCACCGAGGACGAGACCGCGGCCCTCATCCGCAAGGCCCGCACCGACTCCGACCGCCTGATCACCTTCGACGAGGTGCACAGGCCCGGCGTCGCGAACCTGCTCACGCTGGCCGGGCTCTGCCTCGGCCGCCCGCCCCGGGAGATAGCCGCGGAGATCGGCGACGGCGGGGCCGCCGCGCTCAAGGCGCTGACCACCGAGGCGGTCAACGAGTTCCTGCGCCCGATCAGACGGCGGCGGCGCGAGCACACCGAGGCCGACGTCCGTCAGGTGCTGGCGCAGGGCAACGAGCGGGCCCGGGAGCGGGCGGTTCGCACGCTGGCGGAGGTGCGTGCGGCGATGGGGTTCTAGCGGGGCTGCCCGGACTGCCGGGACTGGTACACCTTGCGCAGCGTCTCGTGCACGATCCACGTCGTCCGCGCGCCCTCGGCCAGCAGGCACACGTCGCCGGGGCCGACCTCGATCGTGGTGCCGCCCTCGACGGCGATCGTGGCGCGGCCGGACAGCACCACGAAGATCTCGTCGGTCTCGACGTCGGTGACGACGCCGGGGGTGATCTCCCAGATGCCCCTGCCGTCGCCGAGCTCCAGCGACGACGTGGCCGGGTCGCCGGCGACGATCTGCTCGGGATCGAGCTCGTCGGGGGTCAGCCGCACGTCGTGCACGGGCACGGCGAACGCGCCGGCGGTCGCGATCATGCGGCCGAGGTCTTCGAGGTCGGGCATCAGGACATCAGACATGTTGCTCATTTCACCAGGTCGGCGAGGCGGGCGCCGTCGAGTGCGTAGGCGGTGAAGCCGTTCGCGCCGGTCATCGTATCGGCGGCGACCAGCGCGTTGACGATGGCCTCCTCCGTGGCCTCGATCGCGGCGTGGAAGAGCGGGTCGAGGCGGGCGTCGGCCAGCACCCGCACCTCGAACACGCCGGAGCCGCGGTCGTCGAGGGCGTTGGAGGGCAGGCCGCGGTTGCCGGTGGCGAAGCAGACGAAGCCGTCGCCGCTGCCGCTCTCGCCGGCGCCGCCCGTCCTGGCCACGCCGAGACCGGCGCGCTGGGCGAGCTTGCGGCACTGGTGGGGCAGGAGCGGCGCGTCCGTGGCGATTACGGCGATGATCGATCCCGCGCCCTCGGAGCCGTCGGGCAGCCCCGGGCGGGGCACGTCGTCCATGACGATCGGGCGGCCGTTGACGGTCAGCCGGTCGCGCCTGCCGTGGTTGGCCTGGACGAGCACGCCGACCGTGTAGTCGCCGGTCACGCGGGACGCGGTGCCGATGCCGCCCTTGAAGCCGTGGCACATCATGCCGGTGCCGCCGCCGACCGAACCCTCGGGCACCGGGCCCGCCGAGGCGCCGTGGTAGGCCCGTTCGACGTGCTCCTGGCGGACGTGCCGGGCGTCGATGTCGTTGAGCCGGCCGTCCCAGGTCTCGGCGACCACCGGCAGCGACCACGCGCTCCGGCCTCGGCCGCCGATCTCCAGGGAGACCAGCGCGTCGCGCACCACGCCGACGGAGAAGGTGTTGGTGAGCCCGATCGGCGAGTGCAGCAGGCCGAAGTCGTCCAGGTAGGGCAGGCCGGTCATCTCGCCGTTGCCGTTGAGCCAGTGGTAGCCGGCGTACACGGGGGAGTCGTAGGCCGAGCCGGGGCCGGGGCGGACGACGGTGACCCCCGTACGGGCGGTGCCCTCGGTCAGCGTGGTGTGGCCGACGAGGACGCCGGGCACGTCGGTGATCGCGTTCAGCGGACCGGGGACGCCGGCGCCGATGACGATGCCATGATCACGAGCTCTCAACGGTTCTCCCTGCGGAACGACTCCAGCGCCAGCAGCGCGACGTGCAGTGACAGGCATGACTCGACGTCGTCGAGGTCGGTGTCGAGGATGCGTTCGAGGCGGCGCAGGCGGTCGTAGAAGGCGGGCCTGGACAGGTGGGCCTTCTGGGCGGCCACCGCCTTGTTGCGGCCCGCGTCGAGGTAGGTGCGCAGGATTCGGGTGAGGTCGCCGCCGCGCTGGGCGTCGTGCGCCAGCAGCGGGCCCAGCTCGCGCTCGGCGAACGTCTGCAGTCGCGCGTCGTCGCGCAGCAGGTGGAGCAGGCCGCGCAGGCGCAGGTCGGGCAGGCGGTAGAAGACGCGGCCGTCCGGCTGGCGCACGGCCACGTCGGCGACCTGCTCGGCTTCGAGGAAGCTGCGCCGTACGTCGCGGATGGACTCCACCACCGACCCCGCGGCCAGGACGAACGCCGAGCCGGGCCGCCACAGCATGCGCAGCCGCTCGGCGAGCGCGGTCAGCGCGGGCTCGGCGCCGGTACGCGGCGGGAGCGGCAGCAGGACGCCGACCCGTTCCTGGTCGAGCGCGCCCACCAGGGCGGGCAGACGGGCGTCGCGGCAGGCGGCGGCGGTGGCCTCGGCCAGCTCGCCGAGCTGTGCCTGGCCGTCGAGCGCCTGGTCGACGGGCTCGGTCGGCCTGATGACGACGCTGATCAGCTTGCGGCCGGTCAGCGGCACGCCGACGGCGCGGGCGCGAGCGGCGGCCTCGTCGGGGTCGGCGTAGGCGTGGGTCAGGATGCCGGTGATGATCGTGCCGTGGGCCTGGCGTTCCAGGGACTCCTGGTGGCGTTCGAGCAGGCGGCCGAGGGCCAGCGTGGTGGCGGCGCGTTCGGCCAGCACCATCTCGCGCGGCGTCGGCGGCGTCTCGCAGATCAGGATCAGCCGGCCCCAGTCCTGGCCGCGCGCGCCGACGGTGGTGACCAGCCAGCCGGAGGCGGGGTCGTAGGCCGTGCGCTCGGCCGGGGCCACCCCCCGCGACCTGCTCTCCCACCCGGCCAGCAGCGCGCCGGCGTCGCGGCCCGCGGACTCGCAGGCCAGCACCTGGTGGGCGAGGTTCTCCAGCAGCACCGGGCGGCCGGACAGCCGGGCGGCCTGGGTCAGCACCTCGGCGGGCGAGGCGCCCTCGACCGACAGCTCGGTGAACACCTCGTGCAGCTGCTCGGAGGCGCGCAGCTCCTCGAGCTGGATGTCGATGATCCGGGCGTGCACGGACTCGGTGATCTGCACGAACGGCGTCTCGCGGGCCAGCACGATGACCGGCAGGCCGTGCTCCTCGGCGGACTTGACCACCGCCCGCGGCAACTCGCGCAGGAACCTGCGGCCCAGCTCAACGATCAGCCCGGAGGCCCCCACGGAGGCGAGCTCGCCGACGTAGTCGGCGAGCTTCTCGGGGTCGTCGGGCAGCGCGACGCCCGTGGTGAGCACCAGCTCGCCGCCGCGCAGCAGGTGGGCGATGTCGGCGATCTCGCCGACGTGCACCCACCGCACCTTGGTGTCGAGCCGGTCGGCGCCCGCGACCACGCGCGGGCCACCCCGGCGCACGGTCTCCAGGGCGAGGACGTCGGCGATGGTGGGTAGCACGGGGCGAGCCTAGCCGATCAACCTGTAAGAACGGTCATACAACCATATACACACTGTCACAGATTGAACTCCTCCTCGCGGTACTCACCTTGGGGTTCGCGCACCCGCAGCTCCACCCGCCGGATCTTGCCCGAGATCGTCTTGGGCAGCTCGGCGAACTCCAGCCGGCGCACCCGCTTGTACGGCGCCAGCTCCCGGCGGCAGTGCTCGAAGATCGACCGCGCGGTCTCGGCGCCGGGCTCGAACCCGGGGGCCAGCATCACGTACGCCTTCGGCACGGCCAGGCGCACCGGGTCGGGGGCGGGCACGACGGCGGCCTCGGCCACCGCGGGGTGCTCCAGCAGCACGCTCTCCAGCTCGAACGGCGAGATGCGGTAGTCGGAGGCTTTGAAGACGTCGTCGGTCCGGCCGACGTAGGTGATGTAGCCGTCCTGGTCGCGGGTGGCGACGTCGCCGGTGTGGTAGAAACCGTCGCGCATGGCCTCGGCGGAGCCGCCGACGTACCCGGCCATCAGGCCCAGGGGGCGGGGGTCGAGCGGCAGGCAGATCTCGCCGTCGTCGCCGGGCTCGCCGGAGATGGGGTCGATGAGCACGATGTCGTAGCCGGGCAGCGGGCGTCCCATCGATCCGGGCTTGACCGGCTCGTCCGGTACGTTGCCGATCTGGGCGGTGGTCTCGGTCTGGCCGTAGCCGTCGCGGATGGTGATGCCCCACGCCTTGGCGACCTGGTCGATGATCTCGGGGTTGAGCGGCTCGCCCGCGGCCACGGCGGTGCGCAACGGCAGCTTCCAGGCCGTCAGGTCCTCCTGGATGAGCATCCGCCACACCGTCGGGGGCGCGCAGAACGTGGTGACCCGCTCGTCGCGCAGCACCTCCAGCAGCGCGCGGGCGGCGAAGCGCTCGTAGTTGTGGATGAGCACGGTCGCCCCGGCGTTCCAGGGGGCGAAGACGTTGCTCCAGGCGTGCTTGGCCCAGCCGGGGGAGGAGACGTTGAGGTGCACGTCGCCGGGGCGCAGGCCGATCCAGAACATCGTGGACAGGTGGCCGGCCGGGTAGGAGGCGTGGGTGTGCTCGACCAGCTTGGGGCGGGAGGTCGTGCCGGAGGTGAAGTAGAGCAGCAGGGGGTCGCCGGCCAGGGTGGGGGCGTCGGGGGTGAAACGTTCGTCGGCGTCGTACGCCTCGTGGTACGGCAGCCACCCGTACGCGTCGCCGACCGCGATCCTGGTGAACTCGCCGGCGCCGAACTTGCCCGCGTCGGCGGCGTTGGCGATCACGTGGGCGACCTGGCCGCGGTCGAGGCGTTCGCCGATGTCCTTGGCCGTCAGCAGGGTCGTGGCCGGGATGACCACCGCCCCGAGCTTCATGGCCGCCAGCAGCGACTCCCACAGCTCGGTCTGGTTGCCCAGCATGAGCAGCACGCGGTCGCCCCGGCGCACGCCCTGCTCGTGCAGCCAGTTGGCGACCTGGTTGGAGCGGGCCGACAACTCGGCGAAGGTGTGGGAGATCCGGCTGCCGGGGTTCACGATGGTCAGGGCCGCGGCCTGCGGGGTCTCGGCGGCCAGCACGCCGTCGAACCAGTCGAGCGCCCAGTTGAACCGCTCGGCCCGCGGCCAGCGGAAGTCGCGTCGGGCGGTGGGGTAGTCGGCGCTCAGGAGAAGATCGCGGGCGGCGCGGAAATCGCTCATGCCCCGGATCCTGCTACGTCGCCAGCCGCCGCTCAAGGCCGTCGAGCACCGACACGAGCCCGAAGTCGAACGCCGTGGCCCGGACGACCTGCGGATCCTGGTACGCCTCCATGGCCAGGCTCTCCAGCATGTCGGGGAAGTCGGCCGCGGCCTTGGCGACCATGCCGCGCATCTCGTCGGCGTCGTAGTCGGAGTCGTTCGCGGTGGCGTCCCAGGCGATCTCGGGCAAGGTCATGCCGTAGACGAAGGCGGTGACGGCGGCCACGGCGTAGTCGACGTCGAGGCCGTGGAACCCGGCCGCCCTGAAGACCTTGCGCATCCGGTCGGAGGCGGACAGGGCGTGCGGGCCGAGCGCGGGCACCCGGCCGAGGAGGTCGGCCGACCACGGGTGCCGCAGCATGACCGCGCGCATGCCGTAGGCCATGGCGGAGGCGGCGTCGCGCCAGCCCACCTCCTCGGCGTCGGGGACGGTCATCTCGGCCCAGACCTGGTCGTAGGCCAGTTCGAGCAGTTCGTCCTTGTTGGCGACGTACCAGTAGAGGCTGGTGGCGCCGGCGCCCAGCTTCGCGCCGAGCTTGCGCATGCTCAGCCCGGCCATCCCCTCCTGGTCGAGCAGCTCCAGCGCGGCCCGGACGATCTCCTCGCGGCTGCGGCCCGGGGCGGCGGCCTTGCGGGGCTCGCGGAACCAGACGGAGGTGAACTGCTTGCCGGTCATGCCTCCAGGATAAATGCTCTCGCACAGTGTGCGAGAGTTGTCGTACGCTGTGCGAGTGACCTCGAACGCTGTACGAGACCCCCGTCGCTGGTGGGTCCTTGTCGTGCTCTGCCTCTCGCTGCTGGTCCTCACGGTGGACGGAACCGTGCTGAACCTGGCGATCCCGTCCCTGATCGAGGAGCTGGGCGCGACGCCGTCCGACATCCAGTGGATCCTCGACGCCTACGTGCTGGTCTTCGCCGGCCTGCTGCTGACCGCCGGAAGCCTGTCCGACCGGTACGGCCGCCGCCGCTTCCTCGTCATCGGCCTGGCCTTCTTCGGCGGCGCGTCGGCGCTGGCCGTGCTGGCCTCCGAGCCCTGGCAGGTGATCGGCGCGCGGGCCCTGATGGGGGTCGGCGGCTCGATCCTGATGCCTTCGACGCTCTCCATCCTCATGACCGTCTTCGAGGAGGACGAGCGGCGCAAGGCCATGGCCATCTGGGGAAGCGTGGCGATGCTCGGCGTGATCGCCGGCCCGACGCTGGGCGGCTTCCTGCTGGAGCACTACTGGTGGGGCTCGGTCTTCCTGCTCAACATCCCGATCGCGGTGCTGGCCATCGTGGCCGCGTTCGCGCTGATGCCCGAGACCCGCAGCGCCGGGCGGCGGATCGACCCGGTGGGCGTGGTGCTCTCGATCGTCGGCCTGAGCTCGGCCGTCTACGTGATCATCGAACGGGAGTGGAACGTGGCCCTCATCGCGGTGGCGGTGGTCTCGCTGGCCGCGTTCGTCATCTGGGAGCGGCGGGCCGAGCACCCGATGCTGCCGCTGCAGCTGTTCCGCAACCGCAACTTCAGCGGCGCGTCCTTCTCGATCCTGCTGATGTCGTTCGGCGCGGGCGCCGTGATGCTGATGCTGACCCAGTACCTGCAGTTCGTGCTCGGCTACGGCGAGCTCCAGGCGGGCCTGGCCATGCTGCCCCAGGCGGTGGCGGCCGTCGTGTTCAACGGCGTCGGCGCGGCGCTGGGCAAGAAGGTGTCCAACCGGGTGCTGATCTCGGCCGGGCTGGTGATCATGGCCGCCGGGTTCGTGGTGATGGCGCTCACCACCGGCTACCTGCCGCTGATGGGCGGGCTGGTGCTGATGGGCGCGGGAGCCGGCCTGGCGGGTCCCTCCGCCTACGCCTCGCTGATGGGGGCCATCCCGCTGGAGCACGCGGGAGTCGGCTCCGCGCTCAACGACACCGTGCAGCAGGTGGGCCTGGCCATGAGCATCGCCGTGCTCGGCAGCGTGCTGGCCGGCGTCTACACCGCGGAGATGCCGCTCGACGCGCCCGCGGCGGCCCGCGAGTCGATCGGGGTCGCCGAACAGATCGGGCTCGGCGAGGTCGCCGACCGGGCCTTCACCGTGGCCGTGCACCTCGGGTCGTGGGTCGGGGCCGGGTTCAGCCTCGCCGCCGCGCTGCTCGCGCTGGTCGTGCTGCGCCCGGCCGTGCCCGTCGCGGCTCCCGAGCCGGCCAAGGTCTAGCGGACGCGGGGCTCACGCATGCTCTCCAGGCTGTCCAGCTTGTGCGTGCGCTCGTCGTGGCCGATCTGCCGGAGCAGGTCGGCCACCGAGCGGTAGCGGCCGTACTCGTCGGCGTACGTGCCGGGGTCGGGCACGAAGTCCAGGTCGGGGTTCTCGGCCACGAACGTCATGTACTCGTGCTCGGCGTGGTCCTCGAACTCGGCGTTGAGCCGGTAGCTCCAGTCCGGCCGGACCACGAACAGCACCCAGGACACGTGGTAGTAGAAGAACGCGATCAGCCATGGCGCCGCCTTGTGCAGCAGCCAGTTCTGCCGCTGCCCGGTGCGCTGCACCAGGTCCTGCATGATCAGCAGGTGCCACTGCTCGTTGTCCTGGTCGGCGCGGGCCTCGACGATGCGCTCGAAGACCCTCCTGGCCAGGGCCGACCGTCCGGCGTGCCGGTGGACGGCCCAGTAGCCCATCCGCTCCCACGCCTGGTACGGCACCCGCGCGATGATCTCCAGCATGGCGAACTTCGTGTAGGAGCCCTTCCGGCCGTACATGAGGTCGACGGGCTTGAACATCATCCGGGCCAGCAGGCTGTAGTTCATCCGCGGGGTGTCCAGGGTGTCCTGCTGGGCGCGGCGGAGCTGGTCGCGGTCGAGCTTGGGCGGCCCGGCGGGCGCCTCGGGGCGAAGGTCGATGGTGACGGTCATCTCGGTCTCCTCGGTTCGTCGATGATCCGATGGTGGCCGAGCGGGGCCCGCCGGGTCGTCGCCCGCCAGTGGTCAATCGTGATGCCTCTGACGGCGTACCGGGAGGCCGGCGCGTACGCCTCCAGGCGCACGGGTGATCCCCTAGGGGGAGGACTTACAGTTTGTAAGGTGATTTGACCCTCCGCCGACAGCCTGCCGCTGCCAGGAAGCCCTGGGGGACGGGATACTCGGTAGCATGTCGGAGCTTCTCGCGCGCCACCGGGCAGTGATGCCGAACTGGCTGGCCCTCAACTACAACGAGCCCATCGAGATCGTCAGCGGCAAGGGCAACCGCGTCATCGACGCCGATGGCAAGAGCTACCTGGACTTCTTCGCCGGGATCCTGACCAACATGATCGGGTACGACGTGCCCGAGGTGCGGGACGCCGTCGAGCGCCAGCTCGCCACCGGCGTGGTCCACACCAGCACCGTCTACCTGCTGCGCGGCCAGGTCGAGCTCGCCGAGAAGATCGCCCGGCTCTCCGGCATCCCCGACGCCAAGGTGTTCTTCACCAACTCCGGGACGGAGGCCAACGAGACCGCCCTCCTCCTCGCGACCTACGCCCGTAAGACCGACCAGGTGCTCGCCATGCGGCAGAGCTACCACGGGCGCAGCTTCGGCGCGGTCAGCGTCACCTCCAACCGGGCGTGGAAGAACAACTCGCTCTCCCCGCTCAACGTGCACTTCCTGCACGGCGCCGACCGGCACCTCACCCAGTTCAAGGGCCTGTCCGACGCCGACTACATCAAGGCGTGCGTGGACGACCTGCGCCACGTGCTGGCCACCTCGGTCTCCAACGACGTGGCGGCGCTGATCGCCGAGCCGATCCAGGGCGTCGGCGGCTTCACCATGGCCCCCGACGGGCTGTTCGCCGCCTACAAGGAGGTCCTGGACGAGCAGGGCATCCTGCTCATCTCGGACGAGGTGCAGACCGGCTGGGGCCGTACGGGCAGCGCGTTCTTCGGCATCCAGAACCACGACGTGACCCCCGACATGATCACGTTCGCCAAGGGCCTGGGCAACGGCTTCGCGGTCGGCGGCATCGTCGCCCGCGGCGACCTGATGGACGCCCCGCACGCCGTGGGCCTGTCCACCTTCGGCGGCAACCCCATCTCCATGGCCGCCGCGAACGCCACCCTCGACTACGTGCTCGACCACGACCTCCAGGCCAACGCGGCGCGGACCGGCGACATCATCATCGGCGGCCTCAGGGAGGCGGCCGAGCGCCTGCCGATCGTCAAGGACGTGCGCGGCAAGGGCCTGATGTTCGCCGTCGAGCTGGAGAGCCCCGCCCAGGCCGTCCGCTTCATGGAGGAGACCAAGAAGGCGGGCCTGCTCGCCGGCAAGGGCGGTCTGTACGGCACCGCCATCCGCATGGCCCCGCCCCTCACCCTCACGGTGGAGGAGGCCACCGAGGGCCTGGGGATCATCGTCAACGCACTCGAAGTCATCAACGCAGAGGCAGCAGCTCAGTGAAGTCGGTCACGCACTGGATCAACGGAGCTCCGGCGGACGGCGACAGCCGCACGGCGGAGATCTTCAACCCGGCGACCGGGGAGGTCAGCGGCCACGTGCGGCTGGCCTCGGCCGCCGACGTGGACGCCGCGGTCGCCGCGGCCGTCGCGGCCTTCCCCGCCTGGCGCGACGCCTCGCTGGTCAAGCGGGCGCAGGTGCTGTTCCGGTTCCGTGAGCTGATGGACGCCCATCGGGACGAGCTGGCCGGGTTGATCTCGGCCGAGCACGGCAAGGTGCACTCCGACGCGCTGGGGGAGGTGGCGCGCGGGCTGGAGGTGGTGGAGTTCGCGTGCGGGATCCCGCATCTGCTCAAGGGGGGTTTCTCCGAGGGTGTCTCGACCCGG
>NZ_JBEXYU010000065.1:0-15759 GCF_040631115.1 Nonomuraea sp. NPDC005692
TGCATCCTGTTCGCTCTCGCCTGGTGGGCCCGCACGGGACAGGTTGAGGCGTGATTTCTTGGGACCAGTTTGGGACCACACGCTATGCCGTTCGCAGGTCGGCGAATGTCGAGCTCAGTGCAGGGGTGCGCTTGACGTGCGGGAACACCCACTCCCACGTTCTGGGGGTCAAGGGGTCGCAGGTTCAAATCCTGTCGTCCCGACTTGCGAGAAACCGCAGGTCAAAGGCCGTTCTTGAGAAATCGAGAACGGCCTTTCCGTGTTCTCCTGGGGACCAGATGGGGACAGATCTGGACAGATCGCGGCGCCTAACCCTCTTGACCGAGGGGCAAGGAAGCTAGGCATGCTTGCCGAAGATCAGGTGTGGTGCCTCGGAGGGGTATGCGCGGAATCTTCAGAGCTTCTCACTGCGGTTTCGCCTGGCTGTGTGACCATCCAAAGCTCGTGCTGAGGTGCTCGCCAGCAGGCACGATGGTTGCGCCAAGGTTGAAGGGTGTCAGAACTTGGCCCGAGGTGCTGACCTGCGCATACTTGATGGTGCCTCGTTGGTCAGCCAGCTCGCTGGTATTCGTTGATCAGCCCGCCGAGGACTTGGCGGCGTTCGATCCGGCCCACCGGTAGCGGGATCACGTCGGAGTCATCGGTGGGGGCTCGAAGCCAGAGAGAGCGGTGCGGCCGGTGCCGATTGTAGTGATCGACGGATTCGTCCAGCACGGTACGAAGGTGCCGCTCGCCGAAGATCAGCAGCCTATCGGTGCACTCCGTGCGCGCCGTCCGTACCCATTGCTCGGCGAACGCGTTCGCGCGAGGCGCCCGAGGCGGGATCTTCAGCACCTGAAGGTCTTCGCCGGTGAACACCTCATCGAAGCTGTGGGTGAACTTCGTGTCCCGATCCCGAATCAGAAACCGGAACATGCCGGCCCGGTGGTCCAGATTGACGAGAAGATTACGGGCCTGCTGGGTAACCCATGTGCCACCAGGGTGGGCGGTCACGCCGAGCACGTGCACGAACCGAGTGCCGACCTCCATCACGAAGAAGACGTACAGCCGGCGCAGCATGACGGTGTCCACCGCAAAGAAATCACAGACCAGCGTGCTCGCGGCGTGGACGCGGACGAAATCGCGCCAGCGGTCGTCGGTACGTCGCGGCGCCGGATCCAGGCGTGCTCGTTTCAGGATGCGGGGATTCGTCGCACCGCTCACCTGATGGCCCAGTTGCCGCAGTTCGCCTCGGATGCGCTCGTAACGCCAGCGGGGATTCCGCCGTGCCAACTGCTGGATCAACGCCACGACTGCTGGATCGGTCGCTGGCCGTCCTATCCTCCGGTGTGGGAAGTCCAGTGACGCATGACCAGACGCCGGTGCCAGCGCAGCAGCCTACCTGGTGTTACCAATCGATGGGCACGCAGCACCGTCGGCAGCCCTCGGTCCGCCCATGACAGCCTTGGGCAGCGCGGACCTGCGCCCAAAGCCAACCCGTCGCCAGGTGGCGGCCGGTGTGCTCGGCCTGGACCTGGGCGTCACCCACCTGGTGGCGCTGTCCCAGCCAGCAGACCTGGAACACGGCTCGGCCCAGCTCGTGAACAACCCTCGGCACCTGGCAGCCGCTCAAAACCGCCTGCGTCGGGCTCAGCGGGCGTTGTCGCGCACGCAGAAGGGATCGGCGCGGCGGGAGAAGGCCAAGAAGCGCCTGTCGCGCCTGCACGAGCAACTCGCCGTGCGCCGCGCCGTTGCCCTGCACCAAGTCACCAAGCGGCTGGCCACCGGATTCGGCACGGTGGCGGTCGAGGACCTCCACGTGGCCGGAATGACCCGCTCGGCACGGCACCGTAGAATTACCCGGACGCAACGTGTGGCAAAAGGCCGGGCTCAACCGCGCCATTCTCGACACCAGCCCCGCCGAACTGCGGCGGCAGCTCACCTACAAGACTTCCTGGTACGGATCCACCCTGGCGGTCCTCGAGCGATGGTGTCCGTCCAGCAAGACCTGTTCGGCCCTGCCTGCACCGGGCGGTCGGTCAGCGGTGGCGCGCGCGATGGGCGGCTACGTGCCGGCGCATGCACCACCCGCCGAAGGTGCCGTAGGGCATTCACCCATCAGGCGCCGCCGGTCGGCAGGCGCAGGTAGGAAGGAAGGTCGGGTGGCGGAGGGCCGCCGTGGAGCGACAGGGCGACCGTGGCGGCGGAGAAGGCCAGGATCATGGCGGTGACGATGCCGACGCCGGCCAGCAGGGTCACCATGCCGTGCCGTGCGGGGTGAGGGCTGAGGATGGTGAGGTGACCTTGACGGTGGCGGCACAGCAGCAGCGCCGCCGGGCCGATGAAGGTTGTGCCGATCAATAGCGGGTGGGTGAGCGGGAATTGGTACCAGTGGCCGGCGAACAGTGATACCTCGCGGATGGCGTAGGGGTAGGCGAAGGCACCGGAGCGGATCCAGAGGATCTCCACGGCGGTATCGATGAGCGCGCCGGCCAGGGCACAGGTCAGGTAGGTGGGCACCGGCCCTCGCAGCCGGAATCGCTGCAGCGTGATGGCCGCCGCGGCGGCGGTTGCCTGGGCCAGAACCGCAGCGGTCAGGAAGCCGAACCCCACCACCAGGATCGGTTCGGCTTGCCACTGCGGTTGTGGGCTGTGCCAGCCGGGGATCGCGGGTCCCCAGGTGGCCACGTTGATCAGTGAGCGGTTGTAGACGAATGCGGGGCGGGCGTAGTTGACCAGCACATCGGTCCAGGCAGCGAGCAGGTATCCGGCGGCCAGAGCGGCTGCGGCGGTGACGGTGCGGGCGCGTAGGCACTCCCGTATGGCGTGCAGGACGACCAGCAGCACCAGCACCGCCATGGCCGCTTGCATCGCCCACCCGATCACGCGTGGAGCGTCACTGAGGTCCAAGTCGCTGGATGGGACGGCGTGCAGGCCACCGCCGGCGATCCAGACGGCGACAACCCAGCCCTGGGCGGCCAGGCAGAGAGCACCGACGCTCGCCCACAGCGCACGTCCGGCGGCCTTGGGGGTTGCTGGCGGCAGCGGAGCTGGGGAGACGGTCGCGCGGGTCATGGCGGGCCTTTCGTCCGGGCAGGGAGGGAACCGTGGGTCATCGGCGCGAGCGGGGCGATGAGGCTCCGGGCCAGCGGGATGGGGCGCAGCAGGCCGGCGGGCGAGGCGACCATGTGCAAGGTGCGCAGGAACCTGCGGTACAGGCCGGGGTCGTCGGGGATGCGTGCCAGCACCTGCCGGAGATAGCGGTGCAGGGTGCGATCGGCGAGGCTGCCCGTGCCTGACCAAGCGAGGTCTTCGCACGTGGACAACGTCCAGGGGGTGGTGAGCAGGCGACGGACCCGTCGCTGGAACACGCGCGCCGCGGGTGCCGGTCGATCGGGGTGGAGGAAGGCGCGCAGTTCCAGGGCTTGCAAGGCGGCCAGCGTCATGCCTTGGGCGTAGACGGGGTTGAACGAGCAGACGGCGTCGCCGATGGCCAGCAGGCCTTCCGGCCAATCGGGGATGCGATGGTAGTCGATGCGCCGGTTGGCCATGTCGGTGCACCGGTAGACGGGCGAGACGGGCCGGGCGGCGGCCAGCAGCTCGCCCAGGAGCGGGTTGCCGAGACTGCGGGCGAAGGCCAGGAAGCCCGCCTCGTCGGTGGGCGGGCGGTCACCGACGGTGCCGTGCAGGGCGGCGATGGCGCTTCCGTTCTCGATGCGGGTGACGGCCCCGCCGCGGGTGGTGTCCGGGGCGAGCGCCATCTCCGCCAGTCCGTTCCATTCTCCGGGCAGGCCGGTGTACTCGCGTGAGGCGTAGACGGTACCGGCGTCCACCACGCGGATATCGGGTCCGGCCCGTCCGATGGCCGCCAGCCAGGAGGCCAGCCGCGCGGTCCGCCCTGCCGCGACGACGACCATGTCGGCTTCCAGACTGGTCGGTTGGTGGCCGGGGCGCCGGACGTCCACACCGGTGACCCGGCGGCCGGGTCGGTCGGTGCACAGCCCTTCGACGATGGTGTCCGGGTGAAGTATCACACCGGGCAGGGACAGGGTTCTGCTGCGGATGCGGCACTCCAGCAGTGGCCTGCTGAACGCCTGGATCTGCAGTCCTGAGTCGATCCGCGGTGCCCAGGCGCCGGCGAACCACATCAGGAAGGTGCTGCCGTGGTCGTAGACCGGGGCGCCTGCCGTGGTGAGCTCGTCCCGCAGCCCGGGGAACAGGTGCTCCAGTACGTCGGCACCACGCTGAAGCAGGGCGTGCGGGTGGCGGCTTTGGGGGACGCCCCGGCGATGATCGTCGCCGCTGGGCAGCCGGTCGGCGTCGAGGAGGTGCACCTGGTCGAAGGTTTCGGTAAGGACGCGGGCCGCCAGCAGTCCCGCCATGCCCGCTCCGACCACGATCGCGCAGGCGCGGTGGCCGCGCGCGGCTCGCGGTGTTGTTGCCATGGTTTGCCTCCAGCGGGCGACAGCGTGCGGTTCAGCGAAGGAAGACAGCACGCGCCAGACGGTCCCACGAGCGGTCGCCGGCCAGCGCCCTGGCTGCCAGCATCATCCGTGCTGCGCCGGCCACCCGGTAGCGGGCCCGCGGACGGGCGGCGGTGGCGGCCCGGGCGATGACGTCGGCGACGCGTTCGGGAGGAACGGCCAGCGCGGCGATGGCCGCCATGAGCGGTGGTGCAGGTCCGGCCGCTGAGCAGGGCATGCCGAACCGCCCGGCGATCGCCTCGATGTTGTCGTGCAGGCGCGCCAGGTCGGCGGCGTACGGCCCGCTGGGTCGCGCGGCGCGCTCGTGCGCCAGTTGCGTCAGCAGCGTCCGGATCAGCCCGGTGCGGACGAAGGCCGGCTGCACCAGCGCCACTTCCACACCCCACGGCGCCACCTCCATGCGCAACGCGTCGGTGAGCCCTTCGAGGGCGTGCTTGGAGGCCGAGTACAGCCCGAACATGGGCAGGGTGAGGCGGCCGAAGACCGAGCCGACCATGACGATACGGCCCCGGCCCGCTTGCCGCATCTGCGGCAGGACGAGCCGGGTGAGCCGGACGGCTCCGGTGAAGTTGGTGGCGAACTGGACGGCCAGCCGCTCGTCCGTGGCCTCCTCAACCGGGCCCACCTGGCTGTGTCCGGCGTTGTTGACCAGGACATCGATCGTCCCGTGCTCGGCATGGACCTGTCCGACGGCGGCGGTGGCCGATTCGGGGTCGGTGACATCGAGGCGCAGCACATGGCAGCCCGCTTGTCGCAGCAGCTCATCGGTCGCGGGTCGTCGCATGGCCGCATACACCGTGTGTCCCCGCCGGGCCAGCAGCAGGGCGGTCGCCCGGCCGATGCCGCCGGACGCCCCGGTCACCAGTACCGGACCATGACGAGACGCACCAGACATGTGCGGGCCTTCCTCGCAGCCGCCCCCACGGGGGACGGGTCATCCCAGAACCAGCGGTCCGCTGACCAACCAGCACCAGGTCAGGCAGTACAGTTGATAGGTGGCGGCGTCCTGCCGTGCCGTGCGCAGGACCGTCAGCCGCAGGGCGACCCACCAGCAGCCCCCGGCCAGGACTACCGCCCACGTCCACCATCCGGCCGCGGTGACATCGCGGGTCAGCCCCACGGCCGCCACCGGCAGGGCCGTCAACGCGCAGGCGGCCACCAGCCGCACCGGCCACTGCCCCATCGCCATCGGCAGCGTCCGCCGCCCGCAACGCCGGTCGCCGGGCACGTCTCGCAGGTCCTCCACGAACCCCACCAGCCAGTACGCCGTCCCTGCGGCAACCCACGGCCAGGCGCGCGGGGTAAGGGGCCCGGCGATCTGCCAGCCGGCTGCCAGCAACGCCCACGCACCGACCACGATCGCCGGATTCTTCACGTACCAATGGCGCATCAGCCCTCGGTAGGTTCGCAGGCCTACCATTGCGAGCCACAGCACCGTCCAGGTCAGGATTCCCATCAGCGCCCCGGCGAGCAGGAACGCCGCGACCGCCACCCTCCAGCGCACCCAGGCGCCGCGCGCGGTCATCAACCCGGCGGGAATCGGCCTCCAGGGCTTGTTGACCTGGTCTTCGGCAACCCCGCTGGCCTGGTTGGACAGCGTGTGAACGCACAAGAACAGCCAGAAGTAGACCAAGGCCTTGGCCAGCACCCACGGCAGCTCCGTCAGGGGCAGTGCGTGCGCGCGCCACGCGGCGGCGGACGCCAGCACTCCTGGGATCACCGCGGCCGTCAGATCGGTGACGTTGCACCGCCATGCCAGCACCACCTCTCGCCTGGCCCACCGGCGCGGTGACAACCCCGACGCCCCCCGCTGCTGCAGCGCAGGTGTCTCCGCCATGCCGCTCCCTCTCAGCTCGTACGGCGCACCGGAGCATGCCTACATAGGGCCGAACAGCCAGGCACCCCGTCCGCCGGCGTCGCTGCCGGTGTAGAAGTCTTCTATCGCGGCGTCCAGTTCTGCGGCGGACAGCCGGCCGTCCTGGTCGGTATCCAGCTGCTCGAATGCGAGTGCGATGTCGTGCTCCGACGTTCCGAACGCCCGCTGCAACCGCGCGAACTCCGCCGAACTGAGCACACCGTCGCCGTCGACGTCCATCATCGCGATCAGCGCTTCGATCGCCGGGCGGAATATGCGCGCATAGCCGTCGGAACGGGTGACGAACGCGGCCGTCATGCCCGCCCGGAACTCCTCCATCGTGATCTGGCCGTCCCTGTCGGCATCGAAGCCGGCCGCCAGCTCCTGCCAGAACACTTCCATCCGCTCTGCGAATCGCTGTGCCTTCGCCGACGACGGCGCTTCACCCAACTCCTCCAGCAGCCGAGTGCCCAGCGCGTCGAGATCCGACCGTGCGACGAGGCCATCGCCATTCGCATCGAGATGATCGAAGGCCCGCTTCAGCTTGCGAGCCAGTACTTCAGACATCAGGAGGCTCCTTTCAAACACCCAAGGCCACGGTATGTAATCGTTAAACGACTTACCGTAATTTGGTGCTTGGGAAACCAATCATGGAGCTGCAGGTATGTTCTCCGGTAACGGCATGTCAAGGACGGTGGCGCGGAGAAGACGGTGCGGCGCTGCGTCGCCCTGCTCTGCGCTCAAGCCTTCGCTGAACAGCGCGGCACCGGCCCGTGTCTGGCCGCCGTGCGCGCCGCCCCCGCTCGCCTGTCGGAACTCACAACGCCTGGCGACGCCTGCGCTGGTACCCCAGCGTGGAGCACGCTCTCGCCGCTACGCACGGAGCTGCCAATCCGTGATCGCGCCCTTGGGGGATGTTGCCGCAAGTCGCCGAACTTCGAAGTACGACCTCGCCGGGACGGTGTCTTCGCCGAACCGACGCTCGGCGCCGAATTCTGCTCCGATCTTGCTGAGAGTCCTTCGCGTCCCTCCAGGCATCACGTGCAGGGGAGTTCTGGCATCCTCTGCAGGCGGCTTCCGATCATGATAAGCACACTAATGATCTTGATCTGAATCTTTGAGTTTGGCGCAGGGCTCAGCTGGTCATTCGGGTAACCATAGGGGGCGAACTCATGGGACTGTACGCCCAGGGAGGAGGCGGGGCCGCCTGGCCGCAGGAGTCGCCGCCTCCGAGGAACCCGTCGACGATCCAGCCGATCATTCCGTAGTTGCATTCAGTGGAGTTTGCGGTCTCGTCCGTTGCGCTGGGAGGTTCGACTTTGGCGTGTGCTGGTCCGGCCAGTGTGGTGTAGGCCAGGGTTGAGGCGGCAGTCACGGCGCGTAGAACGCGTATGGAACGCATGTCAGCCCTTCTGGAGATGGTCTACCCAGACTAAATGTTCGGTAGCCGAAAGGCTACTTTCTGCAACATTTGGTGGTGATGTTCATGATCCGGCGTTCTGCAGGACAGGCTCGCCGGAAGCGTCGCGGCGGGATTGACGAGATCACGGGGTGGCAGGTGCGGATGGAGCGTGGTCGCGTCGCCGAGCTCACCCGCCGCGGGGCGGCAGCGTGGTGGCGCGCCGACGCCACTACCGGCGGTGTCGATATCGAGTGGAGAAAGGCGGCCAAGGCCCGCCGCCAGGCGGTCCTGTTGGTGCTGCCGCCGCTCTGGCTCACCGACGACCAGAGCGACCTCAGCGGCCGGATGATGCAAGCGTGCGCCGATCAGGACCCACATTCACGGCCTCACCGGAGGCGCGCTGGCAACGGCGCCTCATTTCCCGCAGATCGTTATCTCAGCGTCGCGCATGAGTGCGCGACGAGGTGTTCGGTCACCTCGCCTGACCAGGAAACGCGGCGGCGATGAGTTCGACGAGAAAGACAAGGCCGTGGTGGCTGCGTTCGCCCCCACGGTGGGCCTCGCGGGGACAATGCCCGCCTGTACGAGGAGTTCCACCAACGGGAGACGTGGCTGTCCGTCTCTGCGGGGTGACCGCCCGCCCTCTGCCGAGACTCACCTACGCGAAGCGCTGTCGGCGGTGGTGACTGCCCTCGTGGTCGCTGCTTCCCAACGCTGCGGGGGCGGGTGCCGGCTACCGAATTGACGGAAGGGGCCTGGCGCACAGGAACTCCGGGGGACGGCCTGAGGGATCGTGGGCACGTTCACACAAGAGTCCGGTGATGGCCGGGAAGGACATTCAGAACACTCCCGCGCTGAACACGTTGCCGTGGCACCTGAGGGACGTTCTGAGCTGATGGTCCTACTCGGCGCGGGCGGACACCTCGTGGTGTGCTCGCCTTGGACATGAATCGGCCGCTGGCCGTTCAACGGGGCCGACGAACGGGGGTGGTGCCTTCGCGGGGAAGACGGCGATCACGCTGGAGCAGATGGAGGCGCGCCGGCAAGCCGAACGGCTGGAGTTGCTGGTGGAACCTGAATGACGTCTCCACAGGTTCTGCCCGGCCTGCCAGGCCGGGTCCTTCCGGGGGGCGTGGGGGGTATCGGCTGAGGAGGAGCCGGAGCTACCTGGAAAAGGCGGTACGCGCCCGCGGTGGCGGGCCCCTCCACCATCGGAGCTGACGAGCGAATCTCGAGACGTCAGGTCACGGTGTGGCCGCGTTACGCCCCGCCTTAAGCAGCTCGCCCAGTGACTCACAAGAGGGAGCGAGACATGGCATACACCGTTGTCGAGATTGCAGTCGAAGCGCCGCCGCGCCGGATGGCGGAGCTGAACGTCGGTGCAATGCCCGTCTGCGGCAATGAGGGGCAGCTCAAAGGGATCATCACCGACCGGGACATCGTCGTGAAATGCGTCGTGAAGGGGAAGAACCCGGCCACGATTGCTGCGGGTGAGCTTGTCGAAGCAGAGCATGTGTGGTTCATCGACGCGAACGCGGGCGTCGAGGAGGTCCTGCATCAGATGGTCGAGCACAAGATCCGTCGTCTACCGGTGTCGGAGAACGAGGAACTGGTCGGCGTCATCAGTCAGGCCGATCTCGCGGCGAAGCTGCCCGAGGACAGAGTCAGCGAGCTAGGGCCTGTTTCGAAGTCTTGATCAACGGCGTGTCGAAGCGGGACATGCAGAGAGGTCTCCGGTAAAGGGTTCAACGACCAAGAAGAACCTGAACTCCGGAGACCTCGTGGACACCTTAGCGGTGACGCGGCGGTTCGACCTCACCGATGCGCAGTGGGCGCGGCTGGAACCGCTGCTGCCTGCCGGCAAGAAGCCAGGGCGACCGTCGCGGTGGAGCAAGCGCCAACTGATCCACGGCATCCGCTGGCGGGTACGAGTGGGCGCGCCGTGGCGGGACGTGCCGGAGTACTACGGCTCCTGGCAGGCGGTCTACAGCCTGTTCCGCCGCTGGCAGCGTGCCGGCGTCTGGCAGCAGATCCTCACCCACCTGCAGGCTCTGGCCGATGCGGCGGGCTTGATCGGCTGGCAGGTCGGGGTGGATTCCACCGTCTGCCGGGCCCATCAGCATGCGGCCGGCGCAGCCCCGTACGGCCACCAGCAGGCTGAGCCGCCCGGCGGACTGCAGTCTGAGCCCGCCGATCACGCCCTCGGGCGCTCCCGGGGCGGCCTGTCGACCAAACTGCACCTGGCCTGCGAGCAGGGCCAGCGCCTTCTCGCCCTGGTGGTGACAGCTAGGCAGCGCGGCGACGCGCCACAGTTCCCCACAGTCATGGCCGCGATCAAGGTGCCCCGGCTCGGGCCCGGCCGCCCGCGCACCCGACCCGAGATCGTCCGCGCCGACAAGGCGTATTCCTCCCGCGCAGTCCGGCAGCACCTACGCTCTGGCAAGATCCGGTGCACCATCCCCGAGCCGGCCGACGCATCGCCGCCCGACAGCGGCGCGGCAGCCGCGGTGGCCGCCCGCCGTCCTTCGACGCGGCCGACTACCGAGCCCGCTCAGCCGTCGAGTGCGGCATCAACCGGCTCAAACGCCACCGCAGCATCGCCACCCGGTACGACAAACTCGCCGTTCGTTACGAGGCCGCCGTCCACATTGCTGCGATCAACGACTGGCTCACGATCCTTTGAGACACGGCCTGGCGGCCGGGCTCGCCGCGGCTGGAGAAGGGGTACCATACTGGTGACGTCGCGTATTCAACTGTCGCGGGTTCTCGATGCTGAGGGCACGGTAGTGACTGACGGTGATCTCCAGCGGCAGACCGGCTTCGTGCGCAGCCGAAGTGCTCAGAGCCGCAGGCTGTTGCGATACGCGGTCTAATTGGACCTGATAGCGAGGTCGTGGGCCCACGCGAGCACCTGTGTCGCCAGGCCGGCATGATCTGCGCCGACGGCTTGGAACACGGTCGTGATCAGTTCTCGGCCCTGCGCCGCGTCTGCTAGCGCGTCGTCGATCCAATCCCGCGGTGCGTTGCGCTCCCGCAGTCGACGTTCCCGCTCGTCATCGGGGCAGTCCAGCAGGGCCCAGTGGACCGGCCCGTCCCATCGCACGAACGCGGGCACCTCGCTGGCGTCGGGGATCGGACACATCAGCAGTACGGGATGGCCCGCCCGGCGCACCATGGTCACGATGCGTCGCCACATCCGGTCGTAGGCCGGCCAGATCGGCGCCGCCTCCGGCTCAGCAATCGGCACGCCGATCAGCTCGCCGTCCTCGAGCAACTCGTCCATGTCCATGACGACCAACCCGTCCGCCGCCTGGAGGAGGTGCGGTAGCAGTGTCGTCTTGCCCGCTCCGGGCGCACCCGCGAGCAGGTACAAGGGTGTGTGCATGCCCTTGAGGTGATCTCCCATGCAGCCGATGGTAGCCAGCTGGACATTGACTGCCACCTGCTTAAAGGACGGCTGCGATGCTGAATGCGTGAGTGAGAGGATCCGCGCGACCAGCAGACGCTTTCATCCCCTGTCGCGAGTTGTCGGCAGTGCGGAGCTCGACGGTGACCGTCCGTGCTCCCCGGCGGCGTAGCGGCTCCATGCGCCGCCGGCCTCGTTGAGGAGTCGAGCGGTGGTTTTGTCGTGGTAGCCGAGAGCGTCAGCGACAACCGGGGCAGGCATCTCCAGGAGTTGCTGTCGTATAGCGGCGCCGCGGGCGGCCGCCGCGGGGATGCCGATCTCTCTCAGAGTGCGTATGCGAGCCTCTGTCCATGATGTCGCAGTGTGATCGTATGGATTTGTAGCGTTACCGCCGATCGGCGGATCCCGATGTGCTGGGATGGCGCGATGAATGAGCCCAAGCCGTACCCGAGCGACTTAACCGACGCGCAGCGGGCGTTGATCGAACCCGTGCTCACGGCCTGGAAGGCCGCGCACCCATCGGTCAGCGGCCACCAGGGCAACTACGAGCTGCGTGAGATCGTCAACGCGATCCGCTACCAGGGACGAACTAGCGTCCAATGGGACTATCTCCCCCACGATCTGCCGCCCAAGGGCGCGACGTACTACTACTTCGCCAAATGGCGCGACGACGGCACCGACAAGACCATCCACGACCTGCTGCGCTGGCATCTGCGCGAGCAGAAGAAGCGATTAGCCGACCCGAGCCTGGTCGTGCTGGACACCCAGAGCGTCCACGTCGCGGCAGGAGTCCCCGCGGAAACGACCGGAAAGGACGTGGCCAAGAAGGTGCCGGGCCGCAAACGGGGCCTGGCCGTCGACGTGTTGGGACTGGTCATCGCCGTGGTCGTGCTCGCGGCCTCAGCCCACGAGAACGCCGCCGGGATCGCCCTGCTCGACCGGGTCGCCGCCGCCACCGAGAGCACCGTGACCAAGGCGCTGGTCGACCAGGGATTCAAGACCGCGGTCGTCGCCCATGGCGCCGGTCTGGGGATCGACGTGGACATCGTCGAACGCAACCCCACCGACAAAGGGTTCGTCCCCCAGCAGAGGCGATGGGTCGTCGAGCAGACGTACGGAATCTTGATGTTCCATCGGCGTCTGGTCCGCGACTATGAGCACCTTCCCTCCAGTTCCGAATCACGGGTGTACTGGGCGATGACGGACGTGATGTCCCGACGCCTGACCCGCGCAGCCCCGTCCAGGCGGTGGACATGACCAGGCCCGACACCCACCCGCCCGATCCCGGAACCTGGCTCCTGGACCGACTGGATGCCCGCGAGCAGGCTTTGACCTGCCAGATCGAGCAGACCCAGGCCGAGATCGACACTCTGACCGCGCGTCTGGGCGAACTCACCCAAGCGGTCGAGCACCTGCGGATCAGCCGCAAGACCCTCATCTCCCTCGCCGAAGAAGATCCCACCCCGGTCGATCAGGACGCGCCGCCCACAGGCTTCGATCATCCCGCCTACCGGCAGATCCTCACCGTCTTCGGCGAGACCGGCGGCTGTCTGCGTGCTCGTGACCTGGATCTGCCCCTGATCTCGAACGGTATCCAGAACGTTCGAGCCAAGCTCAAACGCCTGGCCAGCCGCGGCATCCTCGTCGAAACCGAGCCCGACTTGTTCACCCAGCCACTCCCGTAGGCCGAACGGTGACTCGCCGACCAGCAGGCCTCATCCAACCGCAACGACGAAAGGGACATCAGCTCGCGTAACGCACTCTCAGAAGCGCGGACAGATGGTCGTGCGGGAACGTCACAGATGGCGGCTGGTGGGCCCGACCTTACCGACAGGCCGGGTTGTCACCGCGCCGGTGGGCCAGGCGGGAGGTGGTGCTGGCTCCCTTGGACCCGGCGTTCAGCCCCGCAACGCGGCGACGGCCTGCCCGATGCGCTGCTGGCGGGTTCCCCGGCCAGGAGGGCCTTCGAGACTGAGTACAGAATTGAGCGGTAGAGGGTGGGGGGAAAGCCTTTGTCCGGCCAATGCGCCGCCATGTGGCCGGACAAGGGCCCCCAGGCGGCGCCCAAGGGGCGGGGCCGCGCGCTCGGCGGGGCTGCGGCGGTGATGGTTACAGCAGGCCGCCGCCGCGGTGGACGACGTGGAGTTTGCCGTCGTACGCCGCGACGGCAGGGCGTTCGACGGAGGTTGCAGCGGGGCTGAAGGCGGTGTCGGTGCTCCAGCTGGTGCCGTCGAAGCTGGACCAGTAGAGCTTGGTGTTGCGATTGGTGTAGCTGCCGCGGTGGACGACATACAGCTTGGCGCCGGTGCCGTCGTTGAAGACCGTCAGGGATGGTGAGACGGCACTGTTGTGGGTGCCCAATGGGACGGAACTGCTCCAGCTGCCGCCGCCCATGATGTTCCGGCGCGCCCAGTAGAGTCTTTCGTCGGCCTCCGGGCCGCGGAAGACGCAGTACAGCTTGTTCTGGAACACGGCGAGTGCCGGACCGTCCGCGCTCTTCTGGTCCCAGGCGTTGCCGTGGTACCAGCCGTTGCCGTTGTAGTACACCGTATGCAGGTGGCCGTTGCCCTGGCCACGGTAGACGCAGTACAGGGTGTTCCCGAGAACCGCCAGCGCCGGCGCGGAGGGGCTGGCGTGGCCGCCGATGGGCGTGTCGGCGCTCCAGCTGGTGCCGTCGAAGGTCGACCAGTACAGCTGCTCGTTGTCGTTACTGCCACGGTGGACGCAGTGCAGCTTGTTGTCGTAGGCGGCCAGTGCGGGTGCGGCGTTGCTGAGGGGGCCGGGGAAGAGGGTGTCGGGGCTCCAGTAGGTGCCGTCGTAATGGCACCACCACATTTGCTGGAAGTCGCCGCTGGTGTGCGCGCAGTACAGCTTGTCGTCGAAGACAGCCAGCGCGGCGCCCGTGCGAGCGGTAGCGGTGGGCAGCAGCGCGCCCTGGCTCCAGGCGCCGGCGTTGGAGGAAGTGGTCAGGCGCAGCCGTTCCTCGTCAGGCAGGGTGAGGCGGATGTGGAGATCGAAGCGACCGATGCCGTTGAAGCCCCAGTGGTCGATGGCGCCCGGGCGGTTGGCCAGCGCGGCAAGCGCGGGCCGACTGAAGACGATGGTGCGACTCTGCACCAGGTCGTCGTCGTTGCGGAACCACTCGATCAGCGCCTGGACGAGCGCGGTGATGACAGTGAGGTAATCCCCGATGTCCGATCCGCCGCCCTCCCAGTACCAGGCGGGATTGTCCTTGTACTGGTAGGCGATCTGCTGCAGCTTGTCGCCGATCTTCTTCAGGTCTTCGACGAGCTTGCTGTGCCAGGAGGAGGGGCTGTCGTCGGCCTCCCAGCACTGGATGTGGATGGGCAGGCTGTTGCCGACCCGGCCGTTGAACAGGGTGGTGCCCGCGTCGAACACGCGCACCGAACCGGTCTGGACGTCGCCGTACTCCCGCGTCTTGTTCCACTTGTTCCTGGCGGCCTCGTTGGCTGAGGCGTAGGCCCAGTAGATCTCGTCTTGAGGGCCGAACACCGTGTCTCCGGTACTGCGCCGGCATTCGAACCGTTGCAGGTCCAGTCTCAGGTCTATCGGCGGCGGCGAGACCGGAGTCGCGGTGTCGGAACGGGAGCTGCCGACGACGGTGACGCCATAGCCGTAGTCGGCCATGGCCTGGAGGAAGTCCTCGCTGTCGAGGGGCTCGTCGTCGGCGAGGGCGTCGATGTTCACGAAGTTCACGTTGGGCAGGGCGCGGAGTTCCTCGCCCAGGGCGGCGATGTCCTTGGCCAGGTCGTCTTGTGTGTAGCCCTCGGTGAGGGGGCGATCGGCCACGGTGGCGGAGAGTATCTGGCGGGTGCCGGCCGTGTTCTCCTCGGTGAAGGTGCGGCCGAAGGCACGGACCTCCTCGTCGTCGTCCGCCAGTGGCCGGAGCATGTCGACGAGTTCTTGTTCGAGCTCGGTCAGCTCCAGCCCGGCCTCCAGGCGCGCGGCGCCGCGCAGCATCACCCCGACCAGCAAGAAGGCGGCCGGGGAGTGCGTTGCCCGGTGGGCGAGGCGTTCGGTGGCCGGGCGGCCCTGCAGGGTGGCCCGTACGCGGTCCAGTCGCTCTGCGCGCGTGGGATAGGGCATGCGCTACCTCCATCACGGCCGGTCCCGCACAGACCGGACCGACATTGACGTTACGTGCCACAAAGGGTTGATTACACCCCTTGGGTAGGCGTTGACGGGAATTGTCCGCAACCGGCCAACGGGGTGGCGATCACCTCCGCGGTTCGATGTCCCGACGGTGGCCTGCCCTTCTACCTCTCACGGCACGCTGCGCAGACGGCAAACCCTCCTCTCCCGCCCGGAGCGCGGCGACAGGCGTACCACTGATCTCTGCACCCAGCCTCCTCGAAGACCGGAGAGCGCGGTCATCCGTCGCCGGCGTCGAAGGGGTGCCACACTGGCGACCTCGCGTATTCAGGTGTCGCCTATTCGATGAGCCTGAACCTGTTCTCGGTCACAGAGAGTGGTCGTCGCCTGGGGCGTAGCGGCTTCGCGGCGCCGGACCGTGAGGCGCGGCCAGGTCAGTCGCGCGCGGAGCCGCCCGTGGCCGGTGTGTTCAGCTGCGTGCTCGTCAGGCCGGTGAGCTCCTCGAGGGAGACGCTGTGCC
>NZ_JBEXYU010000066.1:0-15660 GCF_040631115.1 Nonomuraea sp. NPDC005692
CGCCGAATACGAAACCCTCTACCGCGCAGAAATCAAGTCAGCTACTCTCGCCCCAGCCACGTAACCCGGTCTCCAACAAACCCGGCGCGGTTCAATTTCACGCCGAACCCGGAAGCTGCGTGGCCGCTTCCTTGCCTCCAGGTCGCCCGCGCGACGAGCAGAGCCGCCTGGACTCCATGGCCTGGACCGCCTACTACACCGCCGCCCTCACCGACCCAGCACTCGCCGCGGTCGGCGTCACCCTGCCCAACGCGCTGGAGAACTTCCTCACCGTACGGCTGACCGCCGCGCAGCAGGCCGCGGACATCGCTCCGGATCGTGAACCCCGTACCGAGGTCGCCGGGCTGCTGGCCTTGGCCAACGGCCTGATCCAGAGCGTCCTGAGCGGACAGCGCAGCCACGCGTCCGCCACCGAGATCATCGACTACTACCTGGACCGGCTGTTCATGCCGTCCGCCTGATCCCTGGAGGTCCGCGGCGCGGGGGCGGTTCAGGCTTCGGGCGGGGCCACGGCGGCGGGCGGCAGGCTGCGTGCCAGGCGGAGCAGCGCGAGTGCGGCCGGCCCCACGAGGGCTGCCAGCGTCAGCCACAGCAGCGGCGGCGCCGTACCGAGCAGGGCCGAGAATCCGGCGGGCGCGAGGACCGCCGCGAACGCCCAGGTGGCGCGGCCCGGCCTGAACGAAGCCTACCCAGGAAATCAACGTCGGTGCCAGCGAGGCGATCCGGCAGACAGGGGCTCTCTGCGATCAGGAAACCTTGGACGAGGAGACCGTCCAGGTGTTGCACGCCTGCGGGGATCTGGCGCGGAAGCCCTTGTCGAGCCAGATGGCGATGTTGCGGCCCTTGCCGTGGTCGCGGTTCTTGTACTGCTCGTCCCCGCTGTCGCGCGTTATCTGGAGCAAGATCTTCCAGTCTTCCTCGCTGCGTTCTGTCAAGGAGTCCCAGACGCTGCCGGTGAACACTCCGCCAAGGCACTCCGCCTGCAACTCCTTGCGGCGGATCTGCTCGTTCAGCTCACTCTTGTTCCGGTACGGATATCGGTAGTAGCTGCGGCTGATCCCGGTGAGGTTCTGCACGTGGTGCCCGTACTCGTGGGCGGCCGTCTGGAACAGGAACAGGTCGGTGGAATCGTCGAGCATGTCGTCGTCCAGAAGAACGACAAAACGCCGTTCCGCCTTGCAGTAAGTGGCTGCGGCGGAGCCCCAGGACTCCCCGCAGTACTTGCGTGGCTTGGTGATGAATCCGATCTTGGCCTTGGCGAAGGGCAGGCCCGCCCTCTTGAAGTGAGTGCCCCACGACCGGTTGAGACAGTTCAGCACCGCGGTCAGGTACCGCTTGGCGGAGGCGACGGTCTTCGGCCCGACCTCGCGCTCCGGGCACTGGCCCGCTTGGAGTTCGCCCGTACGGTACAGCTTGTTCGCGGTCAGAACTCGGTCCCGGATGGGGAAGGCGGATGTCGCGTGCGCGGTGCCGGATAACGGGGTGCCAGATAACAGCAGGCTGGCGAGCGTGGTGGTGGCGACAAGGGTGACGAAACGCATGAGCGCCATCTTAGGAAGGGGTGCCGGGCCTTGTGCCGGCGTCCTCAGGCGGGCCCGCCGCAGACACTGGCGAAACAGGGACGCGGGTCCAGCCGAGATACGGGTAAAACCGGCCATGAGTCGATCTTGACGCCCGTTTCCGCAGGCAGGTAGGCGGTCAGCGGTCAACCGTGATCAGTTTGAGGGCGTCTTCCTTGTCCTTGTCGGAGGGCAAGCTGTATCGGCGGGTGGTCTCCAGGCGGGCGTGGCCAAGGATCTCGGCGACCAGGACCAGGTCGGTCTTGCCGCGGACCAGCGTGGTGGCGAGTGTGTGGCGCAGGACGTGTGCCGTGGTGGGATCGTCCAGCCCGGCTGTCTGGGCGATCTCGGCGATGATGCCGCCCGCGGCCCGGGTGGTCAGCCGTCCGCCCTTGGCGTTGAGGAACAGGGCCGGGTTGTCGCCGGCGTGGGGCCAGTTGGGGCGTTCGTCGAGCCATAGCTGCAGTTCGGTGCGGAGTTTGGGGTGGATGTCGACCTCGCGGAACTTGTCGCCCTTGCCGTACAGGCGCAGCTTGCCCTTGCGGGCCGACATCTGGATGTCGTCGACGTCGAGGCGGACGACCTCGCTGATGCGGGCGCCGGCGTAGTACGGGATCAGCGCGATGCACCGGCCGCGGGGGGACAGATGGGCCTCGACGGCGCGCAGCCAGCGGATGCGGGCGCGCTCCTCCAGGGCGCGCGGCGCGTTCTTGGGCAGGTCTTCGCGGGCGACGTCGGCCTTGCCCAGACCCCGGCGGACGTGGAAGTCATCCAGCGCGGTGAGGGCGGAGTTGACATAGACGCGGCTACGCCTGGCCGGGCCGTCGCGCAGCAGCCACATGCGATAGTCGCGCACCGCCCAGTCCCGCGCCTGCCGATCGGCGAGCGGATCGGCGGAATAGGTGGCGGCGTGATCGGCCAGCCAGGACAGGTACATGCGCACCCGGGAGCGGTAGGTACGCCGGGTCTCGGCACAGCGGTGTGCGCTCCAGCGCCGCGGCGTATGCGTCGAGGATGGCGTTGTAGGCGGGCGGGAGCCGGGTGGGGCGGGCGCCCGGGCGGCGCTTCGTAATCTCGGAATTGGATCCGGGCTCCTGAGGCAACCCGGATGGCGCAATCTCGGAAGTCACACCTGGGAGTGTACTTCCGAGATGCAATCAATCTCGGAACCACGGGATTGTCCAGCACGGACAGGAACGCTTGCTGGTTGAAAGTCGGCGGTAGCAATGGATTGGACTGTGGGCCCCACGCCCTGCGAGGGCCATGGGCACGGGGTTAGCGAGGGCCGCTGGCGCCGGCCTGCAGAAGTTTGGTGAGGATCGCGCTCAACTGGTCGCGCTCGTCGGGGGTGAGGGCGTGGAAGGTGTCCTCGAGGAAGGCCGGGATCGAGGCTTGGGCCTGGGCGAGCCGCCGGCGGCCTGAGTCGGTGATGGTGACGGCGTAGGAGCGCCGGTCGCGGGGGTTGCGTTCCCTGCGGACGTGGCCCGCCTGTTCCAGGTCGTCGCAGATGCCGACCATGACGCTGCGGTCGATCCGGAGTTCCTCGCTGAGTGTCTGCTGGGAGCAGGGGCCGATGGCGTCGAGCATCTGGAGCACGAGGTGTTGCCCGACTCCGAGCCCTTCCTCGGTGGCATGCGCGTCGGCGGCGCGGGCCACGGTGGCCGAGGCCCGGCACAGCGCGATGTCGAGCCGCTCGGCGGCGAGCCGGGGAAAGTAGGCCGTCCCACGGTCCGTCGTTCTGGTCGTTGTCGCCATCGCTCTCCCTCTGCGTTCACCCGTCAGCCTACCGCACATCCATCTCCAAACAGACTGTTTGACGGCAGATGATTTTCAGGCATACGGTCGAAACCGTTTGTCCGCCAATTGTTTGCATGCAGATGGAGAGTGATCGTGTTTCGAGCCAACGGCCGGCAGCAGGTGGCCCTGGTGTTGTTGTGTGCCGCGGTGTTCCTGGACTCGATGGATCTGTCGTTGATGGGCGTGGCCCTGCCCGCCATCGGGGGTGATCTGTCGCTGCCGGAGAGCACTCTGCAGTGGCTGATGTCCGGTTACGCGGTCGCCTACGGCGGTTTCCTGCTGCTCGGCGGCCGTATCGCCGACCTGTTCGGCCGCCGCCGGGTGTTCGTGCTGTCGCTGGCGGTGTTCGCGGCGGCGAGTCTGGTCGGCGGGCTGCTGTCGGAGGGATGGCCGCTGGTGGCGACCCGGGTGATCAAGGGGGTGGCGGCCGCGCTCACCGCTCCGGCAGCGCTGTCGCTCATCACCACCACCTTCGCCGAGGGGCCGCAGCGTAACCGGGCGCTGGGGGTCTATTCGTTGGCCGGGGCGACCGGCTATACCGCCGGGCTAATCGCCTCCGGCCTGCTGACCGAGATCAGCTGGCGGCTGGTGTTCTTCCTGCCGGTCCCGATCGCCTTGCTAGTGCTGGCCGCAGCGCCGCTGGTGCTGCCACGCGGCGTTCGGCCGCCCGGGGCGCGTGAGGGGTTCGACGTCGCCGGTGCGGCCGCGGTCACCGGCGGCGTGCTGCTGCTGGTGTTCGCGCTGACGGAGAAGAGCTGGCCGGCCGGTGTCGTGGCCGTGCTGCTGCTGGGCGCCTTCGTGGTCATCGAGCGCCGGCGGTCCGCGCCGCTCGTCCCGCTGGAGGTGTTCAGATCCGGCACCGTGGGCGCCGCCAATCTCGCGGCGCTGGCCTGGGCGTGTGCGACGATCGGCTGGCAGTTCGTCACCGTGCTGTATCTGCAGCAGGTGCTCGGCTACACCGCGCTGGCCACCGGGCTCGGGATCGTCCCGATGGGTCTGGCCATCGTCATCGCCGCCAACCTGGCCGGCAGGTTGATCAGCCGGTGGGGCCTGGGGCGGGTGGCCGCCGCCGGGATGCTGGTCCAGGGCGCGGGCATCCTGCTGTTCCTGCGGGCCGGGGCCACCGGCGACTACGTCACGGTGCTGCTGCCCGCGCTGGTCGTGCACGGCATCGGTAACGGGTTGTCCTTCCCCAGTCTCAACATCGCCGCCGTCGCCGGCCTGCCGGACGAGCGGCAGGGACTGGCCTCGGGACTGGTCACCTCGGCCGTCCAGATCGGCGCCGGCATCGGCGTGGCGGTGCTGGCGGCGATGATGACGCTCGGCGGCTCCGCGCTGGCCGGATACCGGATCGCCTTCCTGATGGCGGGCGGTTTCTCCCTGCTCGGCGCCCTCGTCGCCGTCTTCGGCCTGCGCCCCCGCCGCCCCGCACCCGTTTCCACCCCGACCGCCTGAAGGAGACACGCATCATGACGCTGGATCTCACCCCGGACCAACTGCTGAGCACGACCCGCGCCGTGCGCAAGCGCCTCGACTTCACCCGCCCCGTGCCGCGCGAGCTGATCGAGGAGTGCGTGGACCTGGCCGTGCAAGCGCCCACCGGGCGCAACCGGCAGCGCTGGCACTTCATGGTCGTGACCGAGGCCAAGCAGCGGCGGGCCGTGGCCGACATCTTCCTGCGTGCCCTGGCCGTGGCCGGCGGCCAGCCGCTGACCGAGCGAGATGTGTGGCGGATGAACTACCATTCCGGCTCCACCGAGCGGGTCTTCGACGGCCTGCGCCACCTGGCCGACAACATTCACCGGGTGCCCGCGTTCGTCATCCCGGGCGTGGAGGGACGCACCGACCGCGCCTCGGTGGCCGTGCAGGCCGGGGCGTGGGGATCGATCCTGCCCGCAGTGTGGAGTTTCATGCTGGCCGCCCGGGCGCGCGGCCTGGGCACGGTGTGGACCACCGCGCAGGGACCGCTCGAACGCGAATTGGCCAAGGTGCTCGGCGTTCCGTACGAGGAGGTCATGCTGGCAGCGTTCATCCCGCTGGCCTTCACCCTCGGCACCGACTTCAAGCCCGCCCCCCGCATCCCGCGCGAGGAGGTCCTGCACTGGGAACGGTGGTGAGCACGCTTGCCAGGCCGCCCCGATCTCAGGGACGGCCTGGCAAGCGGCGCCGACCACGGGCAGGGTCGCCCGGGGGTGCGATTTCCCCGGGCGACCCGACCTCATTGGGCCTCGGAGAACGCCGACGCCTCCCGCGAGTTATCGGTGGCCTTGGGGAAGTCCTCGACGGGCGTCTGAACCGGGGACCTACAAGGTGGCGCGCAGGCAAGATCGTGTTCAGGCTGCTTGCTCCTCGATGTCGAGGTGGGCCGATGTCGAGGCCCTGTAGTTCTGCACCCCACCAGCCATGGCCCACCTGTCAGGGCTCTCCCGTTTCTGTCGGACCTCGCTGACACCATGCTTCCAAGCTGTCACACCAAGTGAGCGGAGGGTCTCGGACGATGGGCAAGGGATCGCGTGTTCGCCGTCAGCGGGCAGACATCATCTCGCTGGTCTTCTGCGACCTGGACTTCGACCGGGCCAGCCGCCCCTTCGGCAGGGGCGTCAGCCCGGCGCCGCCCAGCGGCTGGGCCATGGCACGAGCCGGCCTTGTCTACGCCGAATGGGATGGGCGCCGCTGCCGGATCACTGGCGATGAGTTGATCGAAGGGCGTCATGCGGCCAGCCGCCTGATCGCGGCGTTGCATGAGCATCGGCGACGGCTGATCGTCGGGCACGGTCTGCTGCGCTGCGGCCTGACCGCAGTCGCCATGGTCACTGCCGTGCCGGATGCGGTCATCCGGCGGTCCGTCGACACCCTGGAGTTGGCCCACCGCCTCCGGGGCGGCCCATTCTCCACTTGCTGCAGCCTTTCCGCGGTGGCATGGAAAACGCTTGGCATCCGCCGGCGTAAGCCGCAGGTGCCGGATTGGGCTGGCGAGAGGCGGGACCGTAACGCGTGGGGATCACGACCCTCGCGAGGACGCAGCCCTGGGGGCCCGCCAGTGGGAGGCGATGGTCAAGGCCCGGACGTTGTCCTGGGGCACCGGACTAAGAAGCGGACGCCCAGGCACCGCAGCGCTGGCAGGAGAGCATGTTGCCGAGTTGACGGGACGCCGGCCGCAACCGGAGACAGAATATTGGCGGCGCTGCCTCAGCGCTGAACCCCCAGGCCGTCTCGTGGGCGGTAGCACGACCAGTGGCTGCCGGATGATCGCTGCGGACCTTCCCAGCGCCGTCATCATCGGTCCGTCCTCCGAGGAGGAGCTTCTGACCGCGTGCCAGTGGATGGGGCACGGGCAGAATCTTGATGTACGGGGCCGGATCGCGCGGGGGCGGCGACTGACCAAGGATCTGCGCTACCGGCTAGCACAGGCGCTGTGGGAGATGACGCCCCTCAACCCCTGCTCGTGCTCGCCCACCTGCGCAACGGCGAACGTCCGCGAGGCGGTCGACCTGCTCGCCTTGCTCGCCGACAATGTCCACGCCGCCGTCTTACGCGCCGGCCGGCTGGCCTACGCCATCCTGGACGGCACCCTCATTCCGATCGACCGGCTGGCCGACGAACGGCCGTACTACTCCGGCAAACACCGGCGCCACGGCGTGAACGTGCAGGTCCTGGCCGATCCGGTCGGCCGACTCGTCTGGGCCTCACCTGCGCCACGCACGACCTGACCGCAGCACGCGCTACCGGCCTGATCGACGCGCCGACCGCCGCAGCGGTGAAGACCTTCGCCGACAGGGGATATTAAGGCGTGGATGGCAGCATCCGCACGCCGTTCAAAGGTCATCGGCTGCGACCGCCGCTGTCGCGCCATCAGCGTTCGGTCAACCGCGCGCACGCTCGCATCCGCGCCTGTGGGAAACGCGCCGTTGCCACCTTGAAGACCTGGAGGGTCCTGTCCCGCCTGCGCTGCTGCCCGCACCGCGCCACCACGATCGTGCAGGCCATCCTCATCCTGCAACTCACCGAAGTAGGCCGCTACTCAGGATGAAAAGCGCTCAAGCAGCAAGATAGGTACCGAGCACGCACCTACCTTCAAACGATTAAGCTCGAATGATCATCAGAGACTGGCAACGTGACGTATTCGACTGTGTCGTATCCGCCGCTCGGATGTTGCAAGGTGGGCGGGTGGGGCTTGGGCGCCGACGGGGCTGAATGATCTTCCCGCTTAACTGGGATATATCGGCCCGAAAATCGCCTCGAAGTCCGAATGCGAACCTACTGATTCTCATTGGAGGAACCCGCATTTCCGTCCTCGCAGCGCCGCGTCCAGTAGGCGAGGTGGGCTCGGGCGGTCAGCGTGTCCGGATGCTCGGCACCCGAGACCCGCTCGCGGATCGGCAGCAGCGCCGCGAGTTGATCGCGCGCCCCGGCCGCATCCCCCGCCTCCCCCGACCAGCGCGCCAGGTGGGCCCGGACGGCCAGCGTGTCCGGATGCTCAGTACCCGAGACCCGCTCACGGATCGGCAGCAGCGCCGCGAGTTGATCACGCGCCCCGGCCGCATCCCCCGCCTCCCCCGACCAGCGCGCCAGGTGGGCCCGGTCGGCCAGCGTTTCCGGATGCTCGGCACCCAAAACCCGCTCGCGGATCGATAGCAGCGCCGCGGACTGATCACGCGCCCCCACCACATCCCCGGCCCGCCCCGACCAGTAGGCCAGGTTGGCCCGGTCGGTCAGCGTGTCCGGGTGCTCGGCACCCGAGACCCGCTCGCGGATCGGCAGCAGCGCCGCGGACTGATCACGCGCTCCCACCACATCCCCCGCCTCCCCCGACCACCAGATCAGGTGGGCCCGGACAGCCAGCGTGTCCGGATGCTCAGCACCCGAGACCCGCTCACGGATCGGTACCAGCTCGGCGAGTTGATCGCGCGCCCCGGCCGCATCCCCCGCCTCCCCCGACCAGCGCGCCAGGTTGGCCCGGACGGCCAGCGTGTCCGGATGCTCAGCACCCGAGACCCGCTCACGGATCGGCACCAGCGCCGCGAACTGATCACGCGCCCCCACCACATCGCCCACCATGGCGGTGTAATAGGCCAGTTCAGCCTGGGCGATCAGGGTGCGGAGGTGGTGCGGGCCATCGCGATCAAGCAGGGCTCGGTAGCGGTGGTGTTGCACGGTCATGGCGGTGGCGTAGGCGCCGCTGGCCTTCAGGTAGTCGATCATCTGGTTCATCGCGTCGGATTCGGGCGCCAGAGCCGTGCGTGCGTGGGGGAGCAGCCGTTCGTAGCGAGCCCAGGTGCCGATCACGGTCGGGTCCTCGGGCAGCGCGGCCGCCAGCAAACCGGCCGCCTCCTCCCTAACGGTTCGGCGCTGCTGGTCGGGCAGGTCGGCCAGGGTGACGGCCTGGACCAGGCGATGCACGCTGACCGCGTCCCGATCGTTGCTGATGGTGATCATGCTGTAGGAGGCCAGCAACGCCAGCGCCTTACCGACCCGCACAGGCTCGACCTCGGGCAGGTGGTGCAGCACACCAACGGGCAACTGGTCAGGGGCATAGCAGGCCAGCAGCGCCAGCAGCCGCGGCGCCAGCGCGTCGCGTTCGGCGATCCGCTGACGGGTGAGCGCCCACACCCGGGCCAGCACCTCCTCCCCATCGGGAGCCTGGTGCAGCAGCCGGCGGTAGTCGGTGACGGTTACTCCGGGGGTGCGGGCGATGAACGCGCCCGCCTGCCGCAATGCCAGCGGCAAGAACCCCAGCTCCTCGGCCAGGCGCGCCAGTTCACGCGCCGCCGGTTCTTCGCCGTCTTCGGTGGTGGGCCGGATGCCGATCAGCTTGGCCAGCAGCTGCTGGGCCGCCTCGGGCTCCAGCACCTCCAGGCTGATGGGGGTGCAGCCCACGTCCTGCCAGCCGGTATCGCGCCGGCTAGTGATCAGTACCCGCCCGCCGCTCAGCCGCCCCAAATACGGGTGCAGATCCTCGGCATCCTCGACGTTGTCGAAGATCAGCAGCCAGCCCGGGTGGGCGGCCAGCCACACCAGCGCCCAGGCCGCGGCCTCCTCCACACTCGCCTGCGCCGCCGCCACCGAATCAGCCCCCACGCACACGGTTCGCGCCAGCTCGGCCAGCGACGCCTGAATCTGGGTGGGGTTGTCGGCCTCGGACCACCACACCAGCGTGTACTTGTCGCGGTGGCGGGCGGCGTACTGCAACGCCAGCTCGCTCTTCCCGATACCGCCTAGCCCGTAGACAGCCGCTTGCGTGATCACCACCGATCCCGTCTTCTGCGTCCTGGTCAGCGTCCGGTGCAACCGGGTCAGAACCTGGCCGCGGCCCAGGAACACCGCCGCCGGCGGGCGCGGCAGCCTGCCCAGCCCATCCGGCACGGCGGTCGTGGCGGCGTCGGGCAACGCCCGTCGGTTCGGCGTCGCCGGCCCGGGTTGGAGAAGGTCGGGGCCAGCGGTCTTGCCGACTCCGGCCATGCCTGCCATCGCCGACACCACCACTCCCGGTAGACCTTCGCCTGCCGGGCCTAAGAAGCCCAGCACCTCCCCCAAAGAGTCGGTGCGACCGACAAAGCCGGCCGGCCCGGCTGGCAGACCGGCCAGAGCCTGCGGGGCCGGACCTGTGACCTGCATGGTGACGTCGCGCGCCAAGGTCACCGGCGCATAGAACGTCCCGCCGGTGATCTCGTTGCGCGTGCCCTCGCTGCCACCGTCGGCCTGATCGTCATCCATGGTCGGCTCACTCACTTGGGGGCTGCCGTGGAGCATCTGGAATGTCTGCGGGCGAGGCAGGAGGTGGCGACGACTGGGGCACAGGCGGGTCGGTGATGTCCCGGGCCATCGTGACAGGCGCGTGGAAGGTGCCGCCCTTGATCGTGTTCTTGGTGTCGCCTGCTCCGGCATAGATGGTGTAGCCGGCGTTGCCGGTTTGGATCACCCCGGAGTTGTCCCGGACCGCGACGGATCGCTGCCCGCTCGCCGTGATGGTGCCTGCGCCCAAGGGCGGAGCGGCCGCTGGGGAAGATCCGGTGCTCGGGACGTCACCGCGGCGGGACAGGACAACGCCGTAGACCGAGATGCTCAGTCCGGCCAGGGCGACGAACACACCGACCACGCTGGCCAACTGGTCGGCCTGCTCCAGATCAAGCACGATGAAGATCACACCTAGCGCGCCAGCCAGCACCCCGCCAGCCAGCAGGGAGATCCACAGCCAGGGGCTTATCCGTGTCGCCATGCCGCCATGGTGAACCTGTCAGACGCTTGCCGCCACTGAAGGTGTGCAAACTGCAACGAAGCCGGTTACCCGCCCCGGTACGGTGCATTCAAGAACGGTGCGCACCCATTTCATATCCGGAGACTGGTCGGCGCTGCCGAGCTGCTCGACGGCCTTGCCGTAGCTGTCGGTCACATGGCCACGCTCACCGAGCTGGAAGCTGCGCCGGGCGGTGCCGGCGCTGCGCGCAGTGTAGAACACCGCGACCAGCGCGGCCAGGCCGGTGGCCACGGCCAGCACCCGGCCACGGATCGCGTCCAAAGCCGCCGCCAAGTTCGTGCCCACCAGTGAACCGCGCCGGGCTTGTTGGAGACCGTGGTGTGCCCTGGGGTCGATGGAGGCGCGTTTCTGGATTGTCATGCCACGGTGGACGCGTTCTCGAACTGTATCTCTACGACTCACAAACCACGGACCCTAATTTCCCGGGAAAGACCAAAAAGATCCCAGGACGGCTCGTGCCCTATAATCACGGATGTGAAGGCCATCCCGGATGTCTTACGCGTGCGACCGGCGACCGGAAGACGGTAGGCACCGTGCCCTACAAGAACGACCTCGCCAAGAACCGTGCATGCAATAAGGTTCCTCGGCCAACGAACCCTCCTCTCACATCGCCGTCGTGTGATGAATATCCCTTTGCTTCTACGCATGAGGGCCTTGACAAAGCCGGGATCAACTTCTCCGTCGCATGGGTAGAGGGCCCCGATAACTGCAGTGGCGGCGCAAAGCTAGTTGACTGGTATCAGAAGAACCGAATTCTCGAAGGTGACCCTTTTTGGGTCGACGTAGTAAAGAAGGGGAGCAAGCCGCCACCCGACGTCGCTCAAGCGGACCCGAGCGAATTCGACTTCGCTCACTGCGAGGATGACTAGCAGCAGATGGCTCTACGGCATTTGGTATAACATGGGCCCTGTGCGCGAAGATACACGCACAGGGCTCCACCGCGCTCCCCCATGAGCCAAAGGCAGGACTCGTGATCACCAGCGAATACCTAGATTGGTTCAACCAGGAGTTTGAGGACACGCAAACCCTCATCTGGTGCGCCACGGAAGCATCTCCAAAAGACGCCCTCATCGCCTATGGAGCCACACCGAAAGGCATCATATCGGTGCGGCTTTCAGCTCATGATCCGATCGATTACCCGGTGTCGCTCCTAGCTGGCCGTATTGGCTCTGGGATTCTACTGGTCGATCGCTATCGCTTTGACCCCGCCGACCGCCTGCGTTCACTTTCCCGACTAGGGCAATGCCTGAGTGTAAACTGGAGCGACTTCTCGCCAGACGTGATTAGCTATGCCGATCAAGGCGAGATCCTTGTTCGATTTGACCCAAAAATGAGGGACGAATCCGTGGCCGATCTGGTCTATCCCAGCGTCGCTGAAGTAGACCAATGGATCCTGAGCACAGCGGCAGGGCGTTCAGCATGGGACAAACACTGGCCGACCGCCCTTCTAGAAACTGCAGAGGCGCTGGTAGGAGCTTCCATTGACCCCGCGTGGACCGAGTTGTCGCATCTCGGAGTCCTTGCCTCTTCATCAGAGAGCGATGTCATGCCGGTGGAGAGCGGCAACGTTCACCCATCGGTAACCGACTCGGCCACTTCCGCCGAAATTTCTTCTGCTATCGCCGGGCCACCGCCCCCCTCCACCGCAAACGAGGCACTTGGCTTCTGGCGCACCATTCAGGAGGGAGACTGACGGTCATAACCGAGGCCTATCACCCCAGGCATTCGTTCTCTTCGCATCGCCGTCCTTGAGACGCGTGTACTTAGCATGAGCCAGGTCGCCAGTACTCCCCTTAGTGAATATCGAATCGAGGAAGAAAGCAGCGCGAGCGAACTGGTCGACGGCGTCGACCTGGCCACTGAGAGGGGTGCGGGTTATGGCCAGTGTGATCAGACAGGACGCAACCATGGATACCTTGTTGAGCGCGGCGCTGTCAGGATGACGGCGCTGCTGGGATCGCTCATCGAGCATTTCGTGGTGCTGCCCGACGAAGGACGGGCGAAGGCCAGCTGTAGCTTACGGGTGACGTCTTGTGCCTGCGTTCCCTACGCTGAGGCACACTACCTCCCCCAGGAGTCACCATGGCCCACCAGCCATCAGGCGACGCGTCTCCCCCGCGCCGCCCCACCGTCGTACCGCCCCATCCCGACGCCCCAGCGCCCCAGCGCCCCCGCCCACGCTGGCAGATGTCGGGGAGCCCCACGCCGAGCACACCGACGTCAGGAACAAGGTGGCCCTCGTACATGCCGCGTACGCCGCCAGCGACCTGACCGCCGAGCAGGCCGTCGAGCAGGCCGTCGACATGATCGCCGCGCTCCCCGGCCATGAGGAGACGACGGCCGAGTACGGCTGGCGTGCCGACCTGCTCCTCGCCGGGGGGCCTTTCCCCTTGAGCGTGGACACCTTTGGAGACTGGATCTTGAGGTCCAGGGGAAGAGATGTCCCTGATGGTGATGAAGAACTACCCGCCCGAGTTCAAGGCCGACGCGGTGGAGCTGGTGCTGTCCAGGCCGGACCGGACGATCATGTCGATCGCGCGAGATCTCGGTGTCAGCCGCGAGACGCTGCCCGTGTGGGTACGCGCCGCGCAGGCTCGGGGTGAAGGCGGGCAACGAGCGGCTGGCCGGGTCGGAGCCGGCAAGGACACCTCGTCCGGGCACCTACCCTCGGACGACGTGCTGGAAGAGGAGAACAAGCAGCTTAAGGCGCGGATCCGGGAACTGGAGCAAGAGCGCGACATCCTGCGCAAGGCGGCCAAGCTTTTCGCGAACGAGACTAACTGGTGAACCGCTTCCAGTTTGTTGAGGACCACAAGGCGCTCTACGGGGTGAAAGCGCGGTTGTGCCGGGTGCTGCAGGTGTCACGCTCGGGCTTCTACCGATGGCTGAAGGGCGCCGCGGCGCGGCTGGCCCGCCGCCAGGCCGACGAGGACCTGGCCGAGCAAGTGCGACGAATCCATGCCGACCACGATCCCGGAGCCGGACGCGGCGCCAGTGCCTGACCTGCTCCGGCGCGAATTCACCGCCGAGCAGCCGAACACCCGCTACGTCGGCGACATCACCTACCTGCCCGTAGGCGGTGGCCGGTTCCTCTACCTGGCCACCATGGTGGACCTGTGCTCGCGCCGGCTGGCGGGCTGGTCGATCGCCGATCACATGCGCACCGAGCTGGTCGTCGATGCGTTGCAGGCTGCGGCGCATACCCGGGGCGGGCGTCTGGACGGCGCGGTGTTCCACAGCGACAACGGGGCGCAGTACTGTTCGCGGGAGTTCGCGCGGGCCTGCCACCGGTTCGGCGTTAGCCGCTCACGCGGCGCGGTCGGCACCAGCGCCGACAACGCGGCGGCCGAGTCCTTCAACGCCAGTCTGAAACGCGAGACGCTGCAGGGCGCGCACCACTGGCCCGACGCCGGCACCGCCCGCCTGGCCGTCTTTCGCTGGATCACCCGCTACAACACGGTCCGGCGGCACTCCCGCCTTGGCCAGCTCAGTCCGATCGACTACGAGAAGACGACAGATAGCCTGAAGTCTGCCGCCTGAAATCGGCGTCCACGTTCGAGGGGGAAGCCCCGTCAACCAGCCTGATCAGACACTGCGGCCGCGAGAGGCCATGCGTCCGTCCAGCCGGCTCTGCACCAGCCATTCGTTCATCTCACGCTGGACGAGGCGCATGTGCGTGATCTCCCGCTCGAAGCCGGGGCCGAACGCCCAGAACCCGTGAGGGCGCATCCGGTCGTCGGCCCGCTCCAGCGCGTGAGAGCGGGCATGGCGATGGTCATCCGTTCCGGCTTCACCAGTCCGGATTCTGCCAAAGCACCGCCGAATCCGCCGATCAGGTGCGCAGCAGCCGGGCAAACCGGTCATATTGCGCGTCGCCAAGATAGCTAATCGATTCGATCCAGCACAGCATTAGACGATCAATAGAGGGCGCACCTGAACGGCTTCGCCACCGCCTTGAGCGGCCTCTACACCACCGACACGCCGGTCACGCCCCGCCCCCGACACGTCTGGCCATCATCGCGACCAGCCACTCCCGATCAGCGGCCACCGCGCCCGGGTCACCAGGATCCTCAAGAGCACGCTGACCAGCATCACCCCTGGCCGGAGAGTACATCCGGGAGCGCGGGTTGACCATCTGCTCGAAGACTTCCTCCGGCTCCTTCGCTCCCACAACAGGTGGGTAGGGGAGCTCGTGGCGGGCCAGAACCCGTCTGAAGACCTCTTCCGGCTCTGTCATGCCACCCACGGAAACGCCGGGCACCGCCTTGGCCACAACACCCTGCTGCCCATCACTCCGCCTCTTCCCAGACTCACCTGGAGCTACGGCACGGCTGCCCGCGTGGGACCCGTCGCCCAGCTCTTCTCCAGACAATGACCGGTTCATGATGAGCGAGCTCCTGCCCCACTCAGCCAGCAGTGCCTGCTGCCTCCACCAGATCCGAGACTACTCACCTTCCGCCCCCCTACTCCCGCGAACCGCAAGCTGGCCGCCGTTTCGCCGCCACCACGACCGCACCATCATCCAAGCTGCAATCGCGCCTCAGCAGGCACGCCACACCTAGATCACGCCTGCCAACGGATCCACCCCACCGCCCCCGCCGCGGAGAAGCGCACATTTACGCAACAGCGTTTCAGCGCACCCTTCACACGCCAGGCCCCTACTGGGTCACGTCCACGGACGTGGTGTATGAATCGATCTTCGCGTGATCCTGTTTCTGCAGGTTAAGCGGTGAGTGTCTGTGGGATCTGGTTCTGGGCGGGTGTGTCGCCCGGGATCACCCGCATCCGGGCTTTGGCCAGCACGTCCAGGCCCATGTAGCGGCGGGCTTCTGTCCATTCGTCGGTCTGCTCGGCCAAAACGGCACCGACCAGGCGGACGATCGCGGCCCGGTCGGGGAAGATGCCGACCACGTCGGTGCGGCGGCGGATCTCCTTGTTGAGCCGCTCCTGTGGATTGATGCCCCTATGGATGTCAAGCCTCGAACCTGGGCGCGCTGGAGTTGATGATGATGCGATGGACTTCGCGCGCGATGTAACGCTTCAGGCACC
>NZ_JBEXYU010000067.1:0-15513 GCF_040631115.1 Nonomuraea sp. NPDC005692
CCGGTGATGATCCAGGTCTTGGTCCCGTTTGTCGTAGTCATGACGGCGAAGATAGACATTCGAGCGCGCTCGAAGGCAAGCAGGCCATCCGGCGGCGCAACGATGGTCGTCAGTTCCAGAGGGTCGGGCCGGAGGCGCAGAAAGGCGGCACTCGCGGCGGTCTACGCGGCGGCCCCTGGATGGGGCGTGATGGTCGCCTGGCCCGCACCGCACGCTGTCGTGGACACGCCTGCCCCAAGGCCGGCGCAGCCGGATCGTCGCCGCCGCGCAGCCGTTCGAGGGCCGCAACCGCCTGGTCGCGGCCGACGTCACCGGCGAGCAGCCCGACCGCGATCCGGTACCGCACCCCCCGATCGCCCTCAACGGCGAGCCGCGCCAGCAGCGCCCCGGCCGAAGCGCCCAGCGCGGCCCGCCCCCGAACCCGGAGATCGCCGTCCTGAAGCGCGTCGTCGAACACCCCGGCGAACATCCCCGGCCCCGCAGCCGGGCCAGCGCTTCGAGGGCGACCATCCGGACGGGCGTTCGAGCCGACTCGGGTGGATCGTCATGATCCCGATCATCGAACTCGCCCGGATCCCGCACGAGAGGTGCCACGACCGCCGCGTCGCCGGAGTCCCCGTGCGCCGCGAACCCTGATGCAGCGGTGTACCCTCCACCGGCGACGCGGTCGTCTCGGGTAACGGCCGGGGCGGCGCTGGCAGCTACCGCCGTTGCCATGAGCAGGTTGCGGGCCTGCTGAACATGGACGCGTGAGGGCGGAGATGTACGCACCGTACGGGCCGAGTGCACCGACCGCATGCTGATCTACGGCGAACGGCATCTGCACTAGGTGCTCGGTGAGTACGTCGATCACTACAACGGCATCGGCCGCACCAGTCCCGCGCGCAGCGGCCACCCGATCACGACGAGCAGACCGCCGTCCCGCCGGAAGGCCGGATCGAACGCCGGAGGGTGCTCGGCGGACTGATCAACGAATACCGCCGAGCCGCGTAGCTGCCCCGGAGAACACCCAGCTCAGGCCCTACGTGATGAGTTTGAAGCGGTACAGGGTCGGCGGCTGCCGGCCGTCCGGTGGTCGAGTCTGGACGAGCCTGTCCGAGTCACTGTTGGACACCTCGGCTTCATGGCTTTGCTGACTCGCATGGCGCCCAACCGGGCCCCGATACCAGTCATAGTTCCGGAAGCTCAGCCGCTGGATGCCAGCGGATGGAGAGAGGGGTTCATGTGCGTTCCCACCTACGCGCGACCACAGTCGTGGCGGCTTTCGCCGCGCTAGCCACAGGTGTCTTGGCGGCTCCGGCCGCCGCTGACGGTGTGCGGACCGATCGGGCGGGTGACTCCGGTGCGGCCCGCATGGTCGGTGAGTGCACCGATCCGGGATTCGTCGGCGCCATCCGCCTCCGCAACCCGCTGGGGCTGTACGAAGTGGACTGCATCCGTCCCGAGAGCGTCCGCTATCCCGGGCCGGTCTTCGTCACTCACTGCAAGCCCACCAACGGCGGGCGGCTCAACCTGCACATGCCCGGCGGCGAGGTGCTCGAATGTCCCGCCACCGTCTACCGGGACGCCATCGGGTACAGCGCCTGGGCCTGACCGGGCTCCATGCCGCCCACCCGCCAGGCATGGGAGGCGCTCCTGGCGCTGCCCGAGGCGGGCGCCACCCTGAAGTTCTGGAAGTCCGACCGGTGGGGCCGCTCAGCGGGGCACGTGCTGACCACGGTCAACGAGCTGCGCGACTGCGGCATCACCGTGGTGCCGCTGACGGAGAACTTTGATCTGGCCTCCAAAGGAGGGCCGTTTCATGTTCGCGGTCTTGGCCGCGGCCACGGCCGGAGCCGTCGAGGTCCTCGCCCTCAACGTCGAGGACCTCGACCTGGAGAACCGGCACGCCCCGTCCGCTCCAAGGGCCGCTCGCGCAGGTAGTCGATACTTTCGGCGATGTCTGCGGCATTCCGGCAAGGGTGCGGTGAGCGCCCGGCACCGTCAGAGGCGACCCAGGCAACCTCGTGACGACATATCACTCTAAGTAGCTGAACGGATCAAGCGCGTCGCTCTTAGGGAGCGACAGTTAAGGGGAACCGACATGCGAAAGATCATCGCCGTCGCCGTGGCCGTCGTCGCGGTGGCCGGAGGGCTTGCCGTAGGAAGTGCCGCGCACGCCGACGGGTGGGAAGGTCCGATCGATTCCTGGACCAGGTGGCCCATCGAGCGCGCCTATGCCATCTGCGACAGCACCGGCAGGATCGGTGTGCAGAACGGCGTCTACCGCACCTACAAGTGCGAAGAGGACGGCTTCTTCACCGTCTACCTGTACGTGCACCGCCGATAGGGGCGCGCCCGACTCGTCGCCGGCCTGCCCCGACACGGGCGGGGACGGGACAACGCTGGGCCAAGAACAGCGGTCCGTGCGTGCGTGCGCTGCCGTCGGGCAGGCACAGCAGCCGGGGCAGCAGGTGGGCGGTGCCGGAGTCCCAGTGGACCCATTGGACGGCGCCGCTCGCCCGCGAGGTGCCGGCCAAGGACTTCCAGCACACTGCAGGAAACCGAGACGCTGCAGGGGTACACAACCCCAGCCGCCCGGGGTCGGACTTCAGCTCCAGCAGGAACCCGTCCTCACCCGTGGCCAGGTACCGCATGGACGGCGCAGGCAATGACAGTTCCAGCCAGCCGCGCGCGCAACGCTGATCGATCGCTCTCCACACGCTCGATTGCCTTCACGCCGGAGTTCACCATGCTCGGCATGCTGAGCCCACTTGCCTGACGTGCCTGACAGACCTTCACGCGGCTGACCAGCCAGGTCGCTTGACTACCCCAGATAACGATGGCCGTGGTCGGTACCAGGCAGGCGTGCACCTAGCTGCGATCAACGATTGGCTCACCCGACCTTGAGACACGTCCAAGGCCGGATGCTGCCAGCGGCTGGATATTGCCGGGGTCGCCGACGACGCTCACACTGACTTCGTCGGCAGGCGGAGCGGGCTTCGATGATCGTTCTCCAGCGCAGCATCACCTACGCCGGATCGGCGGAGGAGACCGCCGTCGTCCACGTGCTGGTACGGCTCCCGCGGCTGATCCTCGACGCCGGCTCCTTCTCCGGCGCCGCCGTCGAAGCCTCCTTCGCGCAGCCCGTCAATCGGGACACCTACCGCGCCGACCTGGTCGACGAGCTCGCGGTCGGGTCCGAGGCCGCCCGGTTCCTCCTCTCGGCGGTGACCGCCGGCTCCTTGGATGCTCTCACCGTGCCGGTCTCGGTGGCCTACCGCACCGAGGACGGCCAGGTCCATTACGGCGTCGACTCACAGAGCTGGCAGGTCCGTCGAAGCCAGAGCCCGTGAACCTGACGCCACAAACCAACAAGGCTTGGCGCTGCGAGGAGACGAGCACGAAATCAGCCGCTCACAGCCGAACGAACTCGGGGCACCCCTCGAGCCAGCCTCCCGGCCGGGACCGTCTCCGCTCCCGAGAACACGATCTTCTCGGAAACCGGTTGACCTGCGCAGATCAGCATAGTTTGGGGCTAGGACACGGCCGGGGGGAGGATGCCTACTACGGTCTGATCACCGGCAACTGGGCAGCGTTCGCCCCGACCCCGCCCTCCGGGCCCTGACCACGAAGTGCACCAGCGTGAGGGGCGCTCGGCCTGCGACCCGATGCCCCTCACGGTGTGGCAGGGGCCTCAGTCCTTCTGCCTCTTCTTCTTCGCCCCGAGAACGGCGCCGCGGATTCCCCCGGCGATGCCGCCGAGATGAGCACCGACCGCCATGCCGGTCAGGCCGCCCTCGGCGCCGGCCAAGCCGCCGAGCACGATGCCGGCGGTGGCCCCCCTGTCCGCACCCTTCACGGCGCCCTTCAACCCGCCGTCCGGCGTGTCGCGGATGATCTCTTCTTCAACCTTCTCGATCGCCCTCTCCGCGCTGCCCTTCTTGGCCATGAGCCCTCCCGTGTTACGGAGCCAAGCCCTTCCTATAAGCAGTAGGCGGCCCATCCGCCCGGAAGTCAACGCGGGCGGGCTCGTCTCCTACGCTGGGCCGCCCCGTCTCGCGCCGGCGGGCTCGGCATGGCTGTTCGCCCCGCGCCCGCCGAGTGCGGGAGGTGTCGGAGGCGTGATCACCGTCCGGCAGTGGTGGCGGGAGGAGCAGCAGGCCCCGGCCATGATGGATGTCCGGGGCCGCGGAAGGTTCGAGAGCTCACGCCTCGGAGGAGCGGTCACTCCCGCCTATGTAGGCGACGCCACCATCTCTTCCATGCAGGTACGTTGCCCGGTAAGGCATCGCCGCTGCTGTCCCCCATGTCGGAGGAGTCCGATTCGCGGAAGGTCAGCTCAAGCTCACCAAGGAATCTGGTCTTCCACTTTAGCGACTCCACCTTGTGTGCGTCGCCCTTGGCCATCAGGCGAAGGACTCCCAGAAACGCCACGACTGGTAGAGCGATCGGCAGGAGCCAGACGTAGGGGCTGCTGACCGTTTCACCGATCGCAGCCCACACCTTGTGCTAGCTGTCCTTACGAAGGGCTAGGGACATCGACCCCGTCCTTTCCGATGGCAGGCACGAACGTGTAGTCGGGGAACCTCGTCCCACGGATTGTGGGACGAGGTCACACTGCAACAGCCCAGCCCTGAGGTAAGGCGCGGTCTGGGAAACCACATCCCGTGCAGGGCACATAGCTCTTGGGGCGACCACCGCGTGTAGAGGGACGGATGCCGTTGGAAGATCAACGGATTCCATGTCGGTCTCCGCTTCTCTGTTTCGACACCCCTCGAACTCGATGCGCCATGTCGGCTCACCTTGTCCCGATCGCTCGTCAACAACCTACCTCCGCCAGCGGCCGGCGCGGAGGGCGTCCTGCGGGCACCGCGGCCGCCGGGCACGACGCGAAGCCCTCCGTGGTCTACGGTCCCGCCGACCAACCCGCCATCTTTCGTAGGACCGGGGCAGATGGAGTCGCCCTGCCCCTCGTAGGGCATGCCAGGCGGCGAGCGGACCGCTCAGGACGCCGGCGGCTCAGGAATGAGGGCAAGAATGTCTTGATGCCGGCCTCGGTGAGGATCTCCTTCATGACAGCGGGGAACTCCCCACCCCGATCTCGGAGCAGAAACGCGCCCGACAACTCGCATCGTCCAGGTCCATCACCAGGTTCCTCATCGCCTGGGCGACCCAATTTGCGGCGGGGCGCGGGTGGCGCCGGATCAAACCTGCCGGCTTGCTGATCTCCCACACCGTGGAGGGTGCCACCTTGATACCGAGCGTTGTGAGCTCGCCGTGAACCCGCCGGTAGCCCCGGCTCGGGTTCTCCCGAACAAGACGCAGGATGAGAACGCGGATGCAGCGCACCGTGGGCGGGCGACCGGCCCGCTTCGGCCTGTAGGCACGGGGTGTCACGTCGTTTCATCAGATCGCGATGCCAACGCAGGACGGTCTCCGGCCGGACGAGAAGCCGAAGCCGGCACAGGACCTCGCGGTGCAGCGAGGCCAGGAGCGCGGCGAGAAAGGCCTGATCCTCGGGTGCGCATCTCACTCTGATGTCAGCGCCGAGCTGGCGTTCCAGGACAGTGATCTGGTGACGCAGGACGAGAAGCTCCACGTCCGTGTCCCGATCGCCCATGGGTGGTGATCGCAGCGCGGCGATAGCGTTCGTGACGGTCAGGTAGGCCAGGCGAAGAAGCGCAGCGGACCATCCTGTCGTACGCGTTTCCGTCTCCGGGCGACAGGAACTCGCGTCTGGCACCCGAAGCCCTCTCAGATGCATGACCTGGGCGGATGTAGCCATCGGCATGCGCAGTGTTCGTCCTGCACCGCAGCCCCGATAGTCAGCGGTCCGGCAGGTCCAGCAGGTCGAGGAACGCGCTCGCCGCCGGGGTGCGTCCGACGCCGCTCCAGATGAGGTACTCGACGCGCGCATTCGGCACGCTACGACGTCGGATGCGCTCGAGCTCCCCCTGTTTCAGGCGGCGGGTTTCCGCAGAGCTGACGTCCGCCGGCCGTGCGATGTCCGCTTGTCTTGCCTATTTGTGGCCGGGGAGGGGCCGCGTGATCATTTCCCTGTTTTTCGCAGCCGCCGAACAATGAGTACGCCCAGAGCGACTCCTGCTCCCGCGACCACCAGTAGATCCGGCACCGATACGGCTGCCGCCACCTGCTGGAGGCCGGCCTCCCATGCCTCGGGGATCGGCATCGTCAGGGTCCGGGTGCCGTCGAAGGCCAGGAAGAGCACCCCGAGGACGATGAAGACAAGCCCGGAGGCCACGGTCGTGGTGTGCAGGCGCAACCCGCCGAGCCGCAGGCCACGGCCGCGCAGCCAGCGCCGGCGGCCGAGGTCGAAGCGCTGCCACACGAGGGCCAGAGCCAGCAAGGGCGCGGCCATGCCCGCCGCGTACAGAGCCAGCAGCACGGCGCCGCGCAGCGTGCTGCCGGACGCGGCGGCGATGGTGAGCACCGCGCCGAGCACCGGCCCGGCGCAGAACCCGGCCAACCCCGAGACGGCGCCCAGCGCCAGCACGGCACCGGGCGAGTCCCCGCGGACATGGCCGCGCAGCCGTTCCAGCGGACCGATCGCCCAGCCCTGCCCCGTCAGCTGCAGCACACCGAGCAGGATCAGCATCGCTCCCGCTGCCGTGATCAACACGTCTTGGTGGCCGTAGAAGAAGCCGGTGACCAGTGCGGAGCCCATCCCCAGCGGGACCAGCACCGCGCACAGGCCCAGGTAGAACAGAAGCGTGCGGCCGACCAGGGCGGCATTCCCGGGGAAGGCATAGGCGAAGAAGGCGGGCAGCAGCAACGCACTGCACGGGCTGAGGAGGGCGAACAGCCCGCCCAGGAAGGCAGCGGCGTACCCGACCTCACTCATGGCGGGCCTTCTCGATCTGCTTGACGAACTCCGACAGCGGCTGGGCTCCGAAGAAGAACATGCCGTTGATCAGGAACCCCGGGGTGCCGGGCATGCCGAGCTGGGCGCCGAAGGCGAAATCCTGCTCCACCGCCTCGCGCAGGGCCGGATCACGGCGGTCGGCGTCGAAGGCGGCCATGTCGAGGCCGATCCTGGCCGCCAGCGAGCGCAGCTTCTCCTCGCCGAGGCCACCGGACTGGTCAGCGTAGACCGCGTCGTGGAAGGCCCAGAACTTACCTTGCCGAGCCGCCGCGCGTCCGGCTATCGCGGCCCGCATGGACTGGCGGCCCTGGGCGGGGAAGTCGCGCCAGAACAGCCGTACGACACCCGTGTCGATGTAGCGGCGGCGCAGCTCGGGCTTGATCTCGCGGGCGAATCTTCCGCAGTTCACGCACTTGAAGTCGCCGAACTCGACGATCGTGACGGGCGCCGACGCCACACCGCGGGCCAGGGAGTCATCGATCGGCGGGACCGTCGGCCCCTCCCAGGTCGGCGTCGGTTGCGCGGTCTCCTCCGACGGCTCGACGGTGTGGGTCGCGCCCGCGTCCGGCGGCTCGGCGATGGTCGGTGCCGACTCAGTGACGGCTACGGGGCCGACGCCGGAACCGGAGTCCGGAGGCCGATCCAGTGCGGCGACCGCCAGCACACCCAGCACCACCGCTGCCGCTGCCGTCATGGCCAGCACCCGGCCACGCGGACCGAGACGGGTCCGCTCGACAGGCTCTTCTCTCACGTGCCCCGTCCTTCCTGATATCAGGGACAGGATCTCGCAGTCCCGGCACGGGCGAGGACATAGGTATCAGCAGCGGCACAATGCCTGCGGTTTCCTGGGACCGTCGCCCGGCAGGCAGAATGCGGACGCCAAGCAAGAACCGAAAGGGGGAAAGGTCATGAACCGCCCTGCGGCGCTACGCGACCATCGGTCTGGTGGGGGTGCCGGACGCCTGGCGCATGACGTCGGCGATTTTGACGTCCTTGCCGGCGAGGATGGACGTCACGTAGCCGGAGACGAAGGGCACCCGGGTGAGGCCGAGCATAATGCGCCGGACGCAGCCTGGGCACCGCTACGCCCCGGTCGTAGGCGATCATCGTTGTAGAGCACCCTGGGGTGGCGACCGCGCGCTCATGGAGGACCTTCTACCTGGGGGTGGTCGTGGTACTACTGGCCGAGGACGGGACGTTACTGCCAAGCCTTGACATGCCAGCTTGTCGTGGATTCCTGCCGAGTACCTTCCGGCAGGTCGAGGAGCCCGTCATCGACCACGCGGTTCTGCTCCAGCGCGCGTTCTCCTGCGGCGTCCACGCTGATGACGTAGAACTTGGCTCGCAGGCCGACCGGCTCCTTGAGAATCATTCGGAGGACGGACGACTCGCCCAAGCGGGTTCGCACGATGCGCGCCTTGACGTAGTAGGCGGGATGCGGGTTTCGCAGGTCCACATTGGGGACCTCTTCCACCACGAAATGCTTGCGTTGACTGTCCAGCGTGCACTTCACTTCGACCGTGACATCCATGACCTCACCGCTCTGGGCGGGCACGTACAAGGCGATCGGATAGTCGAGTGCGCACGGGGGGCGTTGCGGGCCTCGGTTGAGCAGCACGATCATGGTCACCACCGCGATCGCCGCGACAGCTATGACTGCGAGCACCCGGACACGGCGTAGTCCCTGGGGCGGCTCCGACGGGGCTTCAGTGACGGCATCGCTTCTGGCGCGCCGCCACAGGTCGGTCATGACCGCGACATCGGTGCCGCACTGCTCGGCCCAGTCGATGGCCTGCTTCTCATCCGGCATCGCCTTCGCGTTGAGCCAGCGACTCACGGTCGCCTTCGACGAGTACATGCACTGAGCGAGATCTTGCAGGCTGAGGTTCGCCTTCTCCCGGCCGTATCGCATCTCCATGGCCAGCGCTGCGCGTGCGGGTGGGACGTCGCCGGACAGTTCTCTCAGCTGGCCGAAGTCGGCGGCCAAGCAGAATGCCGCCATGGAAGTCGTTGATGAGACGACCGCGACGAGCATCACCTACGCCCTGCCTGACGGGAAGACGTTCAAGACCGAGGTAACAACTGCCCCCGTCCGGACCAAGCTGGGGAACGAATGGGTACCCATCGACACCACCCTGGCAGAACAGGGCGGCAGACTACGCCCCAAGGCCATTGTCGATGGTGCTGTCGTGGAGATCTCGGCCGGAGGCTCGGACCCGTTCGTGAAGATGGCCGTTGACGGGAAGTCATACGCGCTGCGGTGGCCAACGCCACTGCCCAAGCCGACCGTCAAGGGGAGTGTCGCAACATACACCGATGCAGCTGGTGTCGGGGCAGACCTGGTGGTGACCGCGCTACCCACTGGGTTTCGGCACGACGTCATACTGCGGCAGCGGCCATCGAAGCCGCTGGAGATGCGCATCGGCGTCGAAGACGAAGACCTCACCCTGAGCAAGGACAAGGGTGGACGACTGCTACTGAAGGATGCAAGCAAGAAGCTTGTCGCCTCGGCTCCGCAGCCGCTGATGTGGGACGCCAGCGCGCAAGGGCGCCTTCCTTTCGCCAAGCATGCGAAAGTCGATGTCGATGTGGTCGCAAAGGACGGGGGCACTGAGCTTGTCCTCAAGCCGGATCATGCGTTCCTGGCTCATCAGGCGACCATCTACCCCGTTCTTGTGAATCCGGCGACCGCCACACTACCGCTCAGCACCGACATCGAACTCGTCAGCAGTCACAATGCGAGCAACCCCGCCAACGGGACCTACGGCTTTATTATGGCCGGAACCCAGGACAACCTTCAGCATCGAGTGCATCTGAAGTTCGACACCAGTTCACTGACAGGCGCCACCGTCACCGACGCCAAGCTGTCAATGAACAACATCGACTCCCCTGCCTGCGGCCCCACGGTCGGCACCGGCATCCAGGTCGCCCGCCTGACCAGCAGCTGGGACCCAACCAATCTTTATTGGGCCAACAAGCCCACGTTAACCACCGAGGACGCCTCGACCAATACCAAGGGCGTCACTCCGAGCTGCTCCACATGGCCAGACACAATGGACTGGAACGTCACCGGAATCGCCCAGGACTGGGCCTCTGGCGCGACGAACCACGGCTTGGTGCTCAAAACACCCGCAGAGAGCACCGTCAAAAATTACCGCACGTACACCGCGGCAGAGAACACTGAGAGCTTTGGTGTTCCGCCGAAGCTTGTTATCACCACCAGCGGTCCTGCGTCGTCGCCGACCGTCACCGGGCTGAGCATCACTCCCGCACAGACCGTGAATGGCGCCACGGTGACCAGTTCGCTCACGCCACAACTGGCAGCAACCGTCGCCGACGCCATCGGCGGAAACCTGGCCGGCGAGTTCGAGGTCGAGCATGACCCGTCTTCGACTGGCCAGGGTGTTGGCCGGATCTGGTCACACATCTCACCTTCGGTCGCCTCTGGCGAGCAGTCCGTCGTCAGCGTCCCGGCAGAAAAGCTGAGCGACGGCTGGAACATCCGCTGGCGCGCCCGAGCAGTCAATGCAATCGCCGCGACAACGTCAGCGTGGTCGGTGTGGCAGAACGTTACGGTCCACCTCCCTGCCCCCCAGCCGAATCCCACCGTGGGTACGCTCCAGGTCGCCCCCGCACACCAGGTCGACGGCAGCACCATCGTCAGTAGCCTCACCCCCAATCTGCTCGCGCAGGTGAGCGATGGCACGGCAGCTACCCTCCGGGCGGAGTTCGAGCTGGAGCACGATCCAGCTGCGGCCGGGCAAGGCACCGGCCAAATCTGGGCGGGGGCGGCCGACAACGTTGCGTCCGGCAGCCAGGCCATTGTCACCGTCCCGGACAACCTGCTTGCTGATGGCTGGAAAGTGCGCTGGCGCGCTCGGGCCACAGCAGGTGATCGTGCCTCCGCCTGGTCTGACTGGCAGCTATTTGCTGTGGACGTGACGGATCCAGGCGAGGAACCACTTGCGCAAACTACTGGGCCGGTGCTTCGAACGGATCAAAGCTTCACCGTCGCTTCCTGGCTCCGATGGAGCGACAAGGAGGGCAACTTCTCTGTTGCCGAGCAGCGCGGCACCCACCAAGCACCGTTCCGGCTCGGCAACACGCCGGACCACGGACTGGTGTTCACGATGCCTAGCGCCGATGCCGCCGACCCGACGATCCAAGGCATTCAGTCCGGGGTCGAGCCGCCGGTAGGCGAATGGTTCCACCTCGCTGGTACTTATGACGCGGCGACCAAGACCGCTACGCTCTACCTCAACGGCAGCCAGATCGGCACCAATCAGCTGGCCCAGCAAACGTGGCATGCTGAAACCCCCATGCGGATCGGGTCCAGCATGGCTGGCAGCGTCGACGACATGAAGCTGTTTCAGCGAGCGCTGAGCAGCACGGACATCGCAGATCTGCACTCCCGGACTACATCCGCAGTCAGTTCAGGATCGGAATCCCTGAACGAGCTGAGCCCGGCTGCCCCGGCGACAGCCGACGCGGCAACGGCCGGCAAATTTAATTACGAACACATGAACACAGCGGACTGCATGAATACGCAGGGAGACTATAATTACTTCCAGGCGCGTATCCAGGAAAAGCCTTACGCCTCCTGCCGGTCCGCCTACTACTACCTCACGGATTACGAGGAAGAAGACTCCACCAGCAAGCGAATGGTGAAGTCTCAGACGAGGTCCAATGCCTTCATGCTTCTTGCGAAGCACTTTGGCGCCGGGGCCTTCAGAGACGACGACAATCTCCGCTTTCGCGCCACGTGGGTGATGCACAGCTATCTCGGCGACACCGTCGGCGAGAACATCGTCTACCCGGCCGGCGACCTGAAGCCACAAGACATCAAGATCTGGATGCGCATCGACGAAATCGCAGTAGAGGACGCACAAGGCAGGGTCAAAATCAGTCCGGCCCAGATGAAGGGCCTCAACATGGGCGCCGGCGTAAACCTCAAGGCCCAAGATCCTGGATCGACCTGCGTGGTCCGCAAGGGGGACCGTCAGATCAAAGACGTTTCCGCATGGTACACAAGCCCCGAATTCGAGATGACGATTCGGGTCGACACCACGAACCCGCTGGACGCACCGTACTGCACGATCCTTCCCATGGTGGCCGTGTACGACAAGCCCGCCGAGGAGTCGTACTACTATTTGTGGAGCCAGTACGTCAAGGACGAAAACGGGCTCGAACGCTTCGTCCGACGAAAGGGCGACACGGTCAACCAGCAATGGGAGACGTATGCACCGTGGTTTCGCTGCGACAAGATGGCCATGGGGTTCGGCGATTACCGACATGTCGGCGGCTGCATCAACCCCCAAGCCGGCAGAATCTTCACAATGTCCAAAACAGCTGACAGCAATTTCATTCAAGCAATCGAACATATCCAGGACGCCATGGATCCCAAGGTCAACAAAACCACCTTCCCGCCCTTGAGGCCCGGTCACTACTGGAGTCAGCCGTCCTATCCCCCACCCGGAGAGTTCTCGGCACGGAACAAGTCAAGAACATTCCCGGAAATTGGGATGATCTTACGGCCAAGCCGCTGGTGAAGATCACCGAAGAGGAAGAGGGTGTCAATCGGGGAGTTTGGTCCAACATCCCGATGCACATGGACGTCGGCGCTACACAATACGAGTACAAGTACTGGCGGCAGACTCGCGGGACCAATTACTGCAAGTATTACATGCCGACGAAGTACCCGCCGTACCCTGCTAATGACACGCCACCGGTGGCATCCGGCATCAATTGCGACGAGTATCCCTTCGCATCCACCAAACAAGGGGCCGGTTACGTGAAGGGCCACTATTCCGTACGCGCCGTAAGAGCGACTCAGAACAGAGCCCATGGCAATGCACTGAGTGCTTTCTATTCAAGCTATCGCGTAGGGCCGAGAAACCCGTTCTGGATAAAGATCGAGCCCTAGACGTCTAGCTAGCGATCGTCGCGGGGGGATCTCTTGAGATCCCCCCGCGACGACTGAACTTCAACAGAAGATTCAAGCGCAGACGAGATACGCAATCCAGAAGACGCGAGAATTCCAGCGGCAGCAATACCCAGGCTTAGCAACATCCCAGGAGGCCTGGTCACGTACCCGTGAAACGGGGACGCTGGTCAGCTTCGCCGTAGCGCCGGCGCCCACAACCATCCGCGCCAGAAGTGACACTCGCCGCCAGTTTAATGCACAATCGAGAACAAAGGACGATCCATGGCAAGGCCAAGTGCAATGATGGGGGCATGAACACAATTCCTGGCAGCTACTCCCATCTCGCCAACGCCATGGAAGGTACCTGCTACGTCTACGTTCAGGGCATCACGCCCTCGGACGTGATAGCCAGGCTCGGCGCACGTGCTGAGAAATTCACTTCCATGACGCAAAGCGATGTCTTCAACACATCCTTCGCGAGTCCGTCCACCTCGCATAGGTTCATTGCCGCCACAGCCATCGGAGACTGGACCTTGCTTGTGGATCCTGGCGGCTCGCTCGGCATGGCCGAAGAGGTGATCATGCCGCTCTCGGCAGGAACCCGGCTCGTCTCCCACTTCTTTCTCTCGATCAAGGCCATCGACTACTTCTTCTGGATCGAAAACAGTGAGCTCCGGTTCTGCTTCATAGCCCAGGAAGGGTATGCCCCGGATGTTCCGGATGAACTCGCAGACACCATGGCCGTGGTCGATTCTGTCTACCCAGACGCCGACCCTCACGAGGGTCCGATGTTCATCCTGGCCGAGGAGCTCACAGGCATCACGATGACACCACAACTACTGGAGGAGTCCACATATCTGTGCGGAGCAGTCCCCTCTCCTCACTCTGAAGAGCTTCCCTCCCCCTGATAGAACGGGTTCCACGGTCATGAACTCGCAGATCGCCCCCGTGTCGTCGAAACGGACGCGACAGGGTGAGGGGTGTCCGCCGCCGCGGTAGGTGCCGGGGGCGCGCCCTCCGGCGATGACTGCAGCGTATGCGGGGAAGGTCAGGGATGCATGCTGGGCCCGGCTGAGTAGGCCGAGGGCGGGCCGGTCACCTCCAGAGTGGTGAGGGAGTAGGACTCGTCGGCTCCGGACGCGGGCCGAAGGCGAAGTACACCTCGACCGCGTCCTCGTCATCCGGGGCGGTTCCGAGGGGGCGTCGGCGGTTGAGATGATGCGGGACCAGGCGGACCGGACCCGGCCGGCCAGGTACGCCATCGCCTCCGCGGCAGCGGCCCCACAGCACCAGATGTCCCCGATCCACAATCGGGCACTCTGCTTGTCACTCACGTCGCAAGGCAACGCGTCTACTACGGTCGCGATCGCCAGCCGCTGACCGAGATCCGCAACGCCTTCCGCGCCTTGGCGTTCTCGTAAGGCGCGGTCACCTGTGGAGCACCTCGCTCAGCGTTTCTCCGTCCGATAGTCCCTGGCACGCCAAGGCTGCGCTGGTGCTGATGTAGCAGCTCGGCGGTCCGCGAGGCATCGTCGCGCCGGTCGAGCCGCAGCTGCAACCGGATGATGCGGAAGTACGTCTCTTCGGTATCAGGGTCCAGCTCGCGGGCACGCTCCAGCGCGGCCAACGCGCCCTCGGCGTCCACGTCAGTGAGGTGTTCCGCCAGTTGCGCAAGAACGTCGGCCTGGGAGCGGGTCAACGGATACCGCTGGTCCTCGATCCACTCTGCGGTAAGCCCTTCCGCCAGTTCTCCGGTGCACAGCTCGGCCGCCTTCGTGAGGGCAACGAGGCGGTCGGCCGGCTCAACGGCCGACCTGATCCGCTCCAGCGCCTTGTCGTAGTCCCACAGGTCAACGCTGATGAGGTCGCGATCGATGCGGTAGACCGCCGGGGTCTTTCGTGGTCGAGGCACTGATGAACGGTGCCCGCTTCGCCTCGACGCTCTTCTGCCCTGTCGCAGCCACAAGCGCGCCTCGGAGATGTCGGAGAGCGTTGTGGATGTCCTTGCCGAGATCGTCCGGCCAGAGCGCGGTGGCCAGCTGATCACGGGTCACACCGTTCGGATGCAGGGCGAGATGGGTCAACGTGTTCAGCTGCAGCCAACTCAGCGTCAGTGCTTCTGACCGGCCACGAACGTGTACGGCAGAATGACCCGCAAGGTGCCGATCATCGCCGAGATCCGGGGCCTGGTCTCCAACCGGCTCGCAGCCGTCGACACTGATGATCCTGAGGCCCGGCTGTTAACCGGGCCACGGGGTGGTCGCATCAGCACCGCGGTCCTCCGCGACGCGACGCACTGGGACGAGGTCGTCACCCAGCTCGGCTACGAACATCTTCGCCGTCACGATCTCCGCCATACGGGGCTGACGTGGATGGCCGATGGCGGGGTTCCCCTCCATGTCCTTCGCAAGATCGCCGGCCAGGGGTCTGACGACTACACAGCGCTACCTCCACCCAGACCTCGGCGCCATCGCCGAGGCCGGGAATGCGCTCAGCGCGCACATGGCGGCGACGTGGTCCCCAAGTGGTCCCCAGCTGCGAGTTGCCTAGAAAATCACTCTCAAGATCGCGACACGAGAAAAGGCCGATTGATCTGGGCTTACACCCAAGTCAATCGGCCTTTTACAACCGTCGGGACGACAGGATTTGAACCTGCGACCCCTTGACCCCCAGAACGTGGGAGTGGGTGTTCCCGCACGTCAAGCGCACCCCTGCACTGAGCTCG
>NZ_JBEXYU010000068.1:0-14046 GCF_040631115.1 Nonomuraea sp. NPDC005692
GCACGCCCTGGTCGAGGTCTCGCATCACGGCGGCGAGATCGGCCTGCTGCGCGACCTGTACATACGCCAAGGCGTCTGACACGGCCTCATCGGGGCAGTGCACACCGCCATGGGCAGGGTTCTGGTGGGAACGGCGTCGTGGACGGATCGGTCGTTGCTGGAGTCTGGCTGGTATCCACCGACGGCCACCACGCCAGAAGAGCGCCTCGACCACTACGCGGCGAACTTCCCGCTGGTCGAGGTCGACGCCACCTACTACCACCCGCCCGCGCTGCGAACCGCCGAGCTGTGGCGCGACCGCATACCAGGAACGGGGGGCCTCCATCGCCGCGCTCGCCCGCGCCCACGGCGTCAGTCGCGCCGCCATACGGACCGCCCTCGCCGATCTCCTTCTCAACCAGCCAGACTCGGCCACCTAACGTAAGACCACGAACAGTAATCGTGATCTAGCTCATCGCTACTTTGGGGCTGGGGATGCCTTCGCGAGCAGGACGCCTCTCAAGTTGGCTTCCATCCCCGCGAGCCACTCTAACCACGATTACGCAGAGCTACTTTGCCTCTGGTGACGGCGACCCGAGTGCCGGGCCGTCATGATCGGTGAACCCGCTCAGCTGGCCGATCGGGACCGGCCAGGGCGGAGTCGCTGGCTGGCTACCCGTTCTTCACCCAGCCCATGCTCCAGCGTGGAAGCATGGTCGACGGCCGCTGGCGCCCACCGAAGTACGGACCCCACGAGTACGGCAACCCAGGCCACTTCGCCGCGTTCGAGGTCCCCGCCGAGCGCTTACACCAGGCCCTGCAACGTACCCGCGACGACCAGGAGGCGGCTCTCCGTGAGCTGTTCGCCTGACCTGCCTTGGCTTCCGGTAAGCCCCTGACCAGCAGGCCTCAGGCGGCCATGCCGCATGTGTTGCGGCTGACCTGGACTCCTCCCAGCGGAGTCAGGACCGCACTTTCTACCTCTGCACGCACGGCCTGGATGTTCAGCAGGCGGCCATGTCGCTATAACCGCTGTAGCCGAGGTCGCTGCTGATCTTGATGCTCGCCACGACCGTCACACACCGGCGAACGCTGGCACTGACCGGCCCTGCCGACGATTGGGAGATGGTCTCGATCTCTTTGGCGTCGAACCACCTGCCATAGAGATCCTGGGATCCTTGGCCGGGCTTGGTGGGCCAGTGCATCTGCAGGATCATGTGCTTGATGCGTGTTCTCTGGCTCCACCCGGCGCGAACGGACAGAAAGGCGCACTTCATGCCCTTCTGCGGGTGGGCGTAGGCGTAGATCGTGGCAACCGGAGCCACGAAGGTCCGGCTGTTCCTCTTGTTCCAGTCCCATCGCTGATTGACCGGAACGCTGCTGCGCAGGACGTACCCCTGGCCGCACGGGTTGGCCGTCGTGACGGATGCCTGAGCCGGGGAAGTTGGGGAGGCGATCACGGCGATCAGCACGCCGGCCGCTAAGGCCCTTCGTCGCCAGCCATCCCCTTTTTGACTGGATCTCTGACTGTTCGTCATGCCAGATGTATACAGGCCGGGCCGACGGATGAACAGAGTCTCAAGGGCAACTCAGGCCCCTCGCGTTCGTGCCATCGAGAGCTCGGACAAGAGCCACGAATTTACGAAAGGCTAGGCATCTCCGCGGCCTGATCGTCGGCCGGTACGGTGACCTTCGCCGTGCCCCAGTCCGAGAACACCATCTCCGTCTTCACCGCCGCCCCCTCCAGCGGCACGTTCATGACCAGCTTGGCCGGCAGCCCGTCGGCGCCCAACCAGACGTCGTAGGAGCAGCTGACCCCCTGCGCCACCTGCTCCAGTACGGCCCCAAGCCGGATCTGGTACTGCTCGCCCAGGTCTGGGACGCCCTTCATCACCTTCTGCAGTTCCTCCTTGCCGAGCTTGGCCTTCACGGCAGCCAGCGACTGGTCGAAGTTGGCCGCCACGTACGCCTTGGACCCGGTCTGCTTCAGCGCCTGCCCCAGGTCGTAGGTGACGGTGTAGTGGGTGCCGAGCGGATCCGGCGCGGAGGTGAGCTTGCCGGTGGCGTACAGGTTCACGTCACGGGCCCGCGCAAGGTCCTCGACGACGCTGTCGGCGCCCCCGGGCGCGATCAGCCCGACCATCCCCTTCTGCTCCTCGCCGAACTTCAGCCACGGCTTGCCCTTCGCCCAGTCGGCGTACTCGTCCGTGGCCGCCACGTACGTGGCCTTCTCGGTCTGGATGACGTGCGTCTTCTTTCCTGGAGACAGGGGGTCCTCGGAGGTCATGTCCACCCGGGTCGCCGTGCCCTCCAGGTGAATGAGCACGTCGGACTTGACGGCCGCCTCGTCGCCGGTCACCGACACGGCCATCTTGAGACTCTTGTGCTTGGTGAGCTGGGTGTCGAGGACACGCACCACGGCCGCGACCTCGGTCAGGGCGGCCGGAGCACTGGGGGTGGCGGAGGCCGCCGGCACGGGCTTCTCGCCGCCGCCACATGCGGTCAGGGTGGCGAGCATGAGAACGGCGGGCGCGACTGCACGGCGCATGAAGAACTCCAAGAGGGGGATTCGGCAATTCGTGCAGAAAGATCGCGCATGAGAAATCGGCGGTTCTGCCCGCCCAGATAGGGCGATTTATGCCGGGCGGCATCGTAGCAGCCGGCCTACCAGGGCAAATAATGGATCAAGAGGGCACGGCGCAGAGCAGACGATTGTCCCCCCGCTGCCACACCATGCCGGCCTCCCGAACCCCCCGCCGCACGCAACGCCATCTCATGCTGCGACAACAACGGCGACTCCGAGCCGTCGTGCAGCGCGACGCGCTCCGGGACCAGACCGTCGAGCATGGGGTCTGCGGCGAGCGCCAGCGGATGTAGGCACCGATCGCCGCGTTCTGCTCGTCATGACTGCGGTGGTCGGTGCCGTTCAGCGTGCAGTAGCGCAGCGCGGCGACTCTGATTCGATCCAATTCAGGGTTCACCGCCGGAGGTCAATTAGTGTCGTTGCCAGCGCTGTCGAAGCGGGGACGAAACTCAGCAGATAATAAGGAGCGGTCATCGATGACGGACTCAGACCGGCGCCGGACCGGACAGCCCGAGATGGACGCGCTGCTCGACCAGGCCGACGCCGCACATCAAGTGGTGGCCGAGGTCGTGACGATCATCCACGCCGAGCGCATCGTCTCTCAAGCCCGGCTCGCCGAGCTCGTCGCCGAACACGAGGCGCTGCACGAGCGGTACCAGCAGGCCGAAGCCGAGCTCGACGCCGCGTCGGCCGCCGGCGATCCGGGCCAGCTCCTCAGCGCCTGCCGAGCTCGCGATGAGGCTAGCGCCGTCTGTGACGTGTCGGCCGCGTGCTGCGCGAGGAGATGGCGGGGCTGGCGGAGGCGGGATTCGAGCGCAACGGTGCGCTCCTGGGTCAGGTGCGCACTGCCTGGCGGGCTGAGGACGCCGCGCGCGCAGCGCTCCGGGGCGACACCGAACGGCAGGGGTGAGGCAGCCATGCCGCGAGAGCAGCTGCCGCGGCGCTGCAGGGTCTGGCAGGGTTCGGCTGTGGGTGATCATGAACTGGATGATGGAGTGGTTCGGCTTCGCGAGTGGGCCGATGAGGATGCCGGCTGGTATGCCGAGAGCACGCGCGACCCGCTGATCCAGCGGTTCACGGTGGCCATGCCGTCCAGCAGGCGTTCGAGGCCGAAGGCGAACAGTGATTCCAGGTCGAGCTCCGCGCCCGGCTCTGCGACCTGGGTGATCAGCGGCCCGTCGACGGACAGCTTGGCCTGGCCCCATTGCTTGCTGGTCATGCCCGTATCCAGTTCGGCGATGGCCTCGCTCTCGATGTTGATCGCTGTCCCCCGGGCGTAGTTCACGATCGTGCCGTGAACGTGCATGCTAGTGATCGGTCCAGGCCGAGGCCGTCGAGCGCGCGCAGGGTCCATACCCCGTACGCGAGCTGCTCGGGCAGTGTGGCCGGCCGTGTGATGGACACGAGCCGCGGCAGCCAGGGATATGGCAAAGTCGGCGACCTGACCGGCGACGACCGCGAGCACGTCGAGGTCTCCGCGCTGGCGCTGCATCTGGTCGCCGCAGCGATCGCGTACGTGAATACGGTGATGATCCAGATCGTGCTGCGGGACGCGGCCTCGCAGAAACGGCTGAGCCCGGCCGACCGGCGGGGGCTGTCTGCCCTGTTCTGGACCAACCTGTACGGGTGCTTCGAGCTCGACATGAACCGCCACCTGGAGCTGGAGGCCGTCGCCGATCCGCCGCAGTGACCGGGAACGCTGGCGCGCACCCGGCTGTGCGGCGAGGGCCACGCTGGCGGGGGATCATGCAGTGATCGAGCTGCGCCCGCCGCGCGCGGGAATTCGGCGCTGTCGTATCGGGGCCTCGGCCGATCGTCTGTGAGGTGAGGGCCAAGCCATCAGCGGGCATGTCACCGTGTCCGGCGCGCGGACGGTCTGGGACCCTCATCGACCGAGTCCGAAGGAGCGCAGCATGAATCCCACGCTGAACACGATCGACATCGTGGTGTCCGACATGAACGCCTCGATCGCCTTCTACGCCCGGCTGGATCTGGAGTTCAAACTCGATGAGCACTCGCCCGAGCACGCCGGCTGCGATCTGCCGAACGGGCTGCACGTCATGCTGGACACCGAGGGCTTCCGCACGCCGTTCCTGCCCGGCTGGAGCGCGCCGGTCGGCGGGCCGCGCACGCTGCTGTGCTTCGAGTTCGAGGCCCCGGCCAGGGTGGACGCCAGGTACGCCGAGCTGACCGAGGCCGGATACCGCGGGATCGCCGAGCCGTTCGATGCGTTCTGGGGTATGCGGTACGCGACGGTGGCCGACCCTGACGGCAACGGTATCGACCTGTTTGCCGCCCTTGCGGCACGCTGACCACGGCACCCGCACGCAAGATCTGGGGAGAGCGACGTGAAATACGTGCTGATGTTCGTCGAGACCGAAGAGTTCGCCCAGCGCCTGGAGGCCATGGGCGAGCTGGAGCAGCAGGCCGCCTACGCGGCGGTCGGGCAGTGGTTCGCCGACCACGCCGACAAGATCACCCATCACACGCACCTCGCGCCGGTGCACACGGCGACCACGGTGCGCCTGGGGCCGGGCGAGCCGGTGGTCACCGACGGGCCGTTCGTCGAGGGCAAGGAGGTGGTCAGCGGGTTCGCCGAAGTCGAGGTGGCTGACCTGGACGAAGCGCTGAAGATTGCCCGCTCGTGGCCTGCCTGTCCGATCGTGGAGATCCGCCCAGTCTCATGAGCGGGGAGGTGAGCCGAGAGGTGCTGGCCCGCGTGGTGCGTGAGCACGCGGGCCGGCTGGCGGCGTCCCTGGTGTCGCTGCTGGGCGACTTCGCCGCCGCCGAGGACCTGGTGCAGGACGCGGTGGAGACCGCGTTGCGGCGCTGGCCGGCGGAGGGGGTGCCGGAGCGGCCGGACGCGTGGCTGTTGACTGTGGCCCGGCGGCGCGGGCTGGACGTGCTGCGCCGGGAGTCGAACTACCGGGCCAAGCTCGCCCAGCTCACCTGGCAGGCGCCCGCCACGTCCGACGACCGGCTACGGTTGATCTTCACCTGTTGCCACCCGGCGCTGTCGCGGGCCGCGCAGATCGCGCTGACGCTGCGGGTGGTGTGCGGGCTGTCGGTGGCGCAGATCGCCGCCGCGTTCCTGGTGCCGGAGGTGACGGTGGCGCAGCGCGTCACGCGCGCCAAGCGGAAGATCGGCGATGCCGGGATCCCGTACCGGATCCCGCCGCCGGAGGAACTGCCGCAGCGCGTCGGCGAGGTGCTGGCGGTCATCTACCTGCTGTTCAACGAGGGCTACCTGTCCAGTACGGCCGAGCGGGCCCAGGCGCGCGACCTGGTGGAGGACGCCGAGTGGCTGGTCGCGCTGCTGGCGAACCTGTTGCCGAAGGAGCCGGAGGTGGCCGGACTGCTCGCGCTGATCCGGCTGCACCGGGCCCGGGGCGCGGCCCGCTTCGATTCGCAGGGACATCTGGTGCTGCTGGCCCAGCAGGACCGCGGTCTGTGGGACCGGCAGGCCATCGAGCAGGCCACGGCGCTGCTGACGCGGGCCGCCCGCGCCCACCGTCGGCCGGGGCCGTACCAGCTGCAGGCGGCGATCGTGGCTTGCCACGCCGAGGCCGAGACCTTCGCCGCGACCGACTGGGCGCAGATCCTCGTGCTGTACGACATGCTGCTGCACCTGGCGCCCTCACCCGTCACCCGGTTGCACCGGGCCATCGCTCTGCAGCATGTCAAAGGAGCGCAGGCGGCCCTGGCCGAGCTGGCTGATCTGGACCGGGAGCTGGAGCGCTACCCGCTGCTGCACGCCACCCGGGCGGAGCTGCTGCGGGCGCTGGGCCGCCGCGAGGAGGCACGCCGAGACGATGAACGGGCGCTGGCCCTGATCGCCAACCCGGCCCAGCAGGCCCTGCTGACCGAGCGGCTGGAGTGGAACTGACCCACGCTGCGGGGCCGAAGGCCCCGCGTGGATGGGCCCGGCTTCGCTTTAGGCGGCCACGGGCGGATCGGCCAGCCGCCATTCGAGCACGCCGTCGGCCAGGCGCAGCGCGGAGTTCGGCGAACAGAACTGGGTCGACATGGACGAAGACGAGACCGCAGACTGGCACAAGGTCCGCGCGTACCTGGAAGCCGCCGCCGCGACCTTCCGCCGCACCGTGAACCTCATCAGCTAAGTGGTCCGTGCGTGGTACTCCCATCGAAGGGCTGGATCAGCCCGGCACCGCACATTTTCATGGGCAGCGTCGAATCCGTCCCTCGCCCGTTCGTCTTCAGGATATGAGCCCTCATGAAGGAGTAGCCATGTCCTCGGCAACCCTGCCGCCAGCACGTGACCTCCCACAGCGACGAGCCGACACCCTTGACCGTCTGAGCAGCGGATTCCAAATGTGGCTGACCACCGGGAGCGACGGTCACGGGGCACACCTGATCCCAGTCGCCTACGTCTGGAATGGCTCGACCTTGACTACCGCGACCTTCCGCCGCAGTCGCACGGTCTCAAACCTGCGAGCGAGGCCAACGGCGCGGTTGGCGATCGGGGACACCGCCGACGTCGTCCTGATCGATGCCTACACGATTCTGCTCGACGTGCCCAACATCGACGTCGCCTCAGCCGAGGCGTACGCAAAGGTATCGACAGACCCACGCAATGCACCGGACATGTTCCTGTACATCCGCCTCGTCCCCAAGCGGATACTCGCATGGAATTCTCTGGCAGAGTTCAGCGGCCGTACCCTCATGCTCAACGGCTCCTGGCTTGATACCTCCGTTGACTGAGCGTTAGTGGTCGCACCCGTACGGGTCCAGCCGAGATACGGGTAAAACCGGCCATGAGTCGATCTTGAGAACGTCAGGGCGTACCTGCTGCGGGTCCGGGGTTGGGCACTCGATACCGGCGCCAACCTCCCGTGCCGGATGGCGCGTAATCTCGGAAACCGCTTCTCGGTAGAGGAGTGCCGACTCTAGATTCCGCGTTCCGCCTCGCTCACTGTGTTCGGTCGGCTACAGTACGACCCATTCTGTGGTGATCGGGGCTGCTGGGGAAGGCTGTGCCTGATGGCCTCGATCGACAAGACCGCCTACCCACGGTTCAAGCGGACCATCTCCGAGCGCGAACTGCGCGGCGTACTCGCCAAGCCTGGCGGAGATGGACTGGGCGCGGGAGATGACCGACAGCGACGAGACCCGGCTGTCGCTGATGGTGTGGCTGAAGTGCTGTCAGCGGCTGGGACGGTTCCCCAGGCTCGCCGAAATCCCGGCCCAGGTGATCGAGCACGTACGGAACGAACTGGGTCTGCCGGAGCAGGTCGGCATGACGGACGTGGCCGAGCGAACGGGACGCAACCACAAGACGCTGGTACGGTCCCGGCTGGGGCTGGACGGCGACCAGGGACTGCTTCTTAGATCAGGTTCGGAGCCAGATGACCAGGGCGGCCAGGGTGACGGTACCGAGGAAGATGTAGGCGCGTTTGTCGTAGCGTGTGGCCACGGCCCGGAAGTTCTTCAGCCGGTTGATTGCCCGTTCGACTGTCCCTCTACTGTGGGCGAGCCGTCCCCCGTCGCAGCGCATCAGTGAGAAAGCGCAACTCCGCCTCGGTCACCCTCGACTGTCCTGTCTTCGCTTGAAACCACTGCTCCCGAGCCCGTCTGCGCTACCTGCTCCACCTCGTCGCCGGCTTGTGCGCAGTTTGGGGAAGATGTGCATGGGGGACATCACTGTGATGGCGTCGGTCAGCTGCACTGCTCCTCACCGGAAGATCATGTAGCTCGTGGGAGGCACAGTCGAGATGCCCGGCCCTGCGCGATCTCGTCGAACGCCTCGTCCCATTCCTTGTCGGAGTACTTCATGACGACCGTGAGCGGCCTGCGCCTGCCGAGAACCACATCCGCCCAGGTCATAACCCTGCGATGGCTTCGCGTGGCGACGCGAACGCCAGCGACCAGGAAAGGGTGAACGCGTGCGGCATGATGATCGGCCGTGCTCCTTCGCCTGGCTCACCGTCACGAACACGTTCGCCGCACTGCGGCTGCTGCCTATGGGCGATCGAACAAGGACATCGAGATCCTCGCACTGCGCCAACGGATCACCATCCTCGAACGCCAACTCGGCGCCGACACCAGAGTGCGATTCGCACCCGGGACTGAGCCCTATCGCCGCTCTCCTGACCTCATTGCCTCGCGAACTCCTACGCCAGCTGGCCTGTCACTCCCGGCGGGTGAACGGGGCGAGACCGCCGGCCACGCGATGGCATCCACGTGGCACCCGCCTCACCTCAGAAAGCGCAAGGCCCGGTGTGCCCGATGATGGGCCTGCGGGGTGACCCGCCTGCTGGAGAAGTACGCCAGGCTCGACTATGCCGAGGCCAGAGCCTGGGTGACTCCAGTGCGGGAGGCCCGCTCGATCGTGTCGATCAGCCGGTGCCGCCGCAGGGCATGGTCGAAGCCGGGCACAGTGTGCGTGCCCTCGCGGATGTCTCGCCCGAAGCGCGCGTACAGCTGGGCTACGCCCTGGGCCGTCGCGGGCAGGTCGCGCGGGACCAGATGGAAGAGTCTGTCGGGAAGGGCGATGTCGGCCTGCGTCCGGGCATCGCCGCGGCCGCCCCGCAGCCGCATGTCGAGAGCCTGGAGGTTGCCGTTGACGCCAGGCGCGGTCAGGACCAGATCGCCGTCGGTAGCGTTGATCCCCCAAGGGCGGCGCGATCAATGGTGATCTTCCGCCGGGCAAGCCATCCCGCTTGGCCCGGCACTCTCTGCGCGTTCCGGCTCGTCGCGCAGTGGCGCGACGAGGGCCAAGGCCTGTCCGGTTACCTCCCAGTCGGGCAGGTGGCCTGATATGGCGCCTCGGGGACGTACTGCTGCCATTCTCGCAGGGTGAACCCGCGGCCCGCGATGCCGCAGACCGCTCCAAGAAGATCCTTCGGCAGGGCGACGTCCCAAATCCGCACCGTCCCGTCGGGGCTGCTGCTGGCCAGACGGGTGCCGTCCGGGGAGAAGACCACCGACGACACCTCGTGGGAGTGGCCAATCATCGGCCTGCCGATCGCGCGGCCGGTCTGGACATCCCAGATCCTCACTGTTTGGTCGCCGCGGACGCCTCCGCCGCTGGCCAGGCGATTTCCGTCGGGTGAGAAGGCCACGGAGGGCACGCCGTCGGTATGGCCGGTCAGCGGCCGACCGATCGGAACGCCGGTACGAGCGTTCCACATCCGTACTGACTTGTCGGTTCCATCGCCGCCGCTGGCCAGGCGGGTCCCGTCGGGCGAGAAGGCCACGGACGACACGCCGTCGGTATGGCCGGTCAGCGGTTCGCCGATCGGCCGACCTGTGTGGGCGTCCCAGATCCGTACCGTCTTGTCATTGCTGCCGCTGGCCAGGCGGGTCCCATCGGGCGAGTAGGCGACCGATGTCACCCCTTCGGTGTGGCCGGTCAGTGGCTTGCCGATCGGCCGGCTGGTACGGGCATCCCAGATCCGCACGGTGCCATCGCCGCTTGCGCTGGCCAAGCGCGCCCCATCGGGCGAGTAGGCGACCGATGTCACCCATTCGGTGTGGCCGGTCAGTGGTTTGCCGATCGGCTGGCCGGTGCGGGCGTCCCAGATCCGTACCGTCTTGTCATCGGTGCTCGCCAAACGCGCCCCATCCGGTGAGTAGACCACTGACCACATATTGGCGGTGTGGCCGGTCAGGGCCTTGCCGATCGGGTTGCCAATGCGGGCGTCCCAAATCCGCACGGTGCCATCGCCGCTTGCGCTGGCCAAGCGCGCCCCATCGGGTGAGTAGGCGACCGATGTCACCCATTCGGTGTGGCCGGTCAGTGGTTTGCCGATCGGCTGGCCGGTGCGGGCGTCCCAGATCCGTACCGTCTCGTCGTTGCTGCCGCTGGCCAGGCGGGTGCCGTCCGGGGAGAAAACCACCGACTGCACGACGTCAGTATGGCCGGTCAGGGCCTTGCCGATCGGGTTGCCAATGCGGGCGTCCCAGATCCGCACGGTGCCATCGCCGCTTGCGCTGGCCAAGCGCGCCCCATCGGGTGAGTAGGCGACCGATGTCACCCATTCGGTGTGGCCGGTCAGTGGCCTGCCGATCGGCTGGCCGGTGCGGGCGTCCCAGATCCGTACCGTCTCGTCGTTGCTGCCGCTGGCCAGGCGGGTGCCGTCCGGGGAGAAAACCACCGACTGCACGTCGCCAGTATGGCCGGTCAATGGTTCGCTGATCGGCTGGCCGGTGCGGGCGTCCCAGATCCGCACCGTCTCATCGGCGCTGCCGCTGGCGATCCGGGTGCCGTCCGGGGAAGCGGCCACCGACGTCACGATGTCAGCGTGACCGGACAGCACGGCGCGTTGGGGTCGACTGAGCAGGGAAGCCATACTCGCTGATACTTCGGCGGAGGGGAGGATTGACCAGGCGGCGGCAGCCAGGCGCGCGGAGGTGGCGGGGTCCTCCGCGATCAACTCGCTGTCGCTGTAGCCGGCAATCAGCCGGGACAAGATCTGCGCACTGCGATCGAGAGCCATGGCACGCTGGTGGTCGGCCTCGGCGCGTTGCTGGTCGGCGTCACGGCCGAAACGGATGGCAGCCACCGCGGTGACGACCGAGATGATGAGCAGGGTGGCTAGAACCCCGGCTGCTGATCGCCACCGCCGTCGGCTCCGCGCTGCGACCCGTGCGCCGTCTTCCAGGAAGGTGTGTGCGGCGTTGGATAGCCCTAGGGCTGGGTGCCGGTCGGGGTCTGCCCGCCAGCGTGCGACAGCGGCCCGTGCTTCTTCAAGGCGAGAGCCTCGATAAAGGAAGGCGGGATTGCGGCTGCGTCGGTCCCATTCGGCGGCGTCGTGGACAAGCTGACTGTGCAGGATCCTGTCGTCCTGGTCCTCACCAAGCCAGGCGCGGAGGCGGGGCCAGGCGGTCAGTAACACGTCATGGGCCAGTTCCACTGCTGCACTCTGCCCCCCATCTGCTGGAGCCTGTGATGATGTCGCTGGTGGCCGCTCAGATGCAGCTGGCGCTGCGGTGCCGGTAAGGAGAGGTGGCCTAGCTGATCGTGCAGTCGGTACGGCTGCCGGGCCAGGCGCCGGTTCCGGCGGTCGTCCAGTGCTCATGACCGACGTGGTGATCAGCAGGCGAGCCGTGGTGAACGCTTCTATGACTTGTTCCGCCTGCCGGCTGTTACTGGTTTGGCCGGTGGGCTCTCTTGCGAGGCTAGGGTCGGACCGGACCAGTTGGGCCAGCTCCTTGACGGTGACGCGACGTCGGCTGATCCGCCCGTCGGCGCTGGTGATCGTCAAGGCCAGCAGGATCCGGTGCGCGGCTCGCTGCTGCGGCTCATTCAGGCTGTTGTAGGTGTCCTCGGCGGTGTCGGTGACGGCAGAGGCCACACCGCCTGCCCGGTCGTAGGAGGCGTAGGTCAGCCGGACGCCTTCGCGCTGCTTCCAGGTACGGGCCATGGCCATCGACAGCAGTGGCAACGCCGCCACATCTCCCGAGATCGCAGCTGTGCTGACTAGGCCGGACTGGGCGCTTGTGGTGCGCAGGTGGCCGATCAGGTCATCGACGACCTGCTTGGCCAGGCCATCCTCGATCCGTAGACCGGCCGCTGCGGCCGGCCCGGTGATTGCCCGCTGGAGTTCCTGCTCGGTCATGGGCCCCAGCACGAACGTCTTCTCCTCCAAGGCGTGAGCCAGGAGCGGGTAGGCCGAGCATCGGTCGATGAAGTCACCACGCACCACGAGCATCGCGATCCCTACAGGGAGCTGGTCTGTCGTCCCGGACAGACCACGCTGGTCACGGCTTGCGCTGGGCTCAATGATTGGAGGGACTGACGGTGTGCTCATCACGATGTCCGGGCGGGCGGTGAGCGCTGCAAGGGCAGCCAGAAACTGCTCAGTTTCCTGCCTGCTGTCGGGTTCGCGGGAATCGGTGACGGGGGGAGCGTAACCGGCGGCCAGGGTGAACAGTTCCTCGAATTGGTCGACGACCACGATCAGTCGCTGCCCACCCTGGACCATGCTTGTTGGGGCTTCCGCGTGCGTCGTGGCGCTGGCAGAGCGGCGAATCTGCTCGGCGGCGAGCACCTGCTTGGCCCGTCGCACCACCGCCTCGGTGGGATCGGCCCGCAGTTCAGCTAGGACCTGATCGATGTCGGCACCGCAGCGGACTGCTAGATGGATTGCCAGTTGCTGTAACGGGCGGGGCCCGGGGGTGAAGGTGATCTGTGGCCAGCCGGTCGTGCCGTAGGTCGCGGCCAACGAATCGGCGGCTGTCGTGGACAGCTGAGGAAGCAGCCCGGCGTGCAGGAGGGAGGACTTTCCGGCCCCTGAGGCGCCGGTCACGATGATCGGGCCCTCCCCAGTGTGGGTGGCCACCATGGTCAGCAGCCGAGCGACGGCCAGTCCGCGTCCGTAGAACACTCTGGCCTCAGCGGGCCCGAAGGGGGCCAGCCCCTGATAGGGACAGAGCCCCACCCAGGCTGCTGAGGGCGCCATCGGGTTGTCCAGCCCTCGGTATGGTGCTGCGCCGCCCATCTCGGGCAGCCGCAGCACCAGCTCGGCCAGCTGCTCATGAACGCTGAGCAGCAGCGCGATCTGACGCTGGCCCTGAGATTGGTGTAACTGCCGCTCGGCATCTTGCCGAGACAGGGTCTGCTGGATCTGCAGGACCGTGCCAGCCAGGGCACGCAACAGCGAACCGAACCTGGCCATCTGCCGCCAAGACCGGCGAACCCGGCAGTCAGTTCCTCCAGCAGCCGGTCCTGGCCGGAGGCCAAGACCTCGCTGACCACAACGGTGGCCACGTCGATCCGCTCCAGCAACGTGGCTAGCATGGTGGCCAGTGCGTCGGCTTGCTCATCCTCGGCTTCCAGCACCGTCTCGAGCCGGGCGGCGAGCTCTTGGCGTACCTGCTCCTCGAACATCGACTGGCCTGCGAGTCCGGAAACGGCTCCAGGAGCGCTCGGCCCGGTCGACGATCTCGTTCGAGCATTGGCGGCGCTCAAGGCCTCGCTGATGAGGGTGGCCAGCACATTGGCCCCGAGCGAGCCCACCACCTGTAGTCCGGCGACTGCGGCCGGCAGGCCCGGTTCGGCTAACGCGATCGGAAGCAGGGAGCTGGCGCACAAGCCTGCCAGCATGGCCCGCGGGCTCGCCCAGGCAACACCCCGACCGGTCATCGCCGCAATGTGACGGATCCAGTGGCGTGCTCCATCCTGCGCGGCAGCGACCTCACCTCCGCCGTCCCGTGACAGCGGGGGTTGCTCGGCCGATTCGGCCCCTTGCGGTCCACTCACCTGGCCACCCACCTCCGCCCCATCCGCCGGTGGCGCTCACGCTGGAGGCGTGCTCGGTCTGCCCTGTTGACCGGCAGATGCACAGGCTTATCGGTTGAGGACCGTGATCCGCTACGTCGTGCCGAGTAGGTCTCGCACAGGGATGGCCGCGCTGACTGGCGCCCCTAGTACTACAGCGAGGCTTTGAGATGTTTCAGTCGATGTCTTCTGTAGTGGCTGGCTCGGGCGCGGGTCTGATGGAGGCGCCGGTAGTGGGACC
>NZ_JBEXYU010000069.1:0-11666 GCF_040631115.1 Nonomuraea sp. NPDC005692
GGCGCGGTCGAGCTCGCCGGAACGGCCTCCGACCTGCTACTGCACCTGTGGCACCGGCTGCCCGCCGCCCGGCCCTCGCCGCGTCCTCAGGACGCGGTCACTGGCACTTGCCCTTCAGCCACGCGCTGAACTCCGGCGTATAGTCGGTGGCCACCCGCTTGGCCCCGCTGGCGAGCGCCGACTTCCACGCGTTCTCGTTCAGGGTCCAGGAGGGCGGCGGCTCCTCCCACTTGGTCACCTCCGGCCAGATCGGGCCGCCGGTCAGCACCTGGCTCAGGCCCGCGGCGGTCACGCGGCTCCTGAGCTCGGCGGCGATCGCGCTGTCGTGGGAGTACAGGATGATCTCCTGCGACTGGTGGTTCTCCTTGACCGGCCCGAGCACCTCGTTCCACGCCTGCGCCTTGATGGTGGCGTTCGAGCTGAGCAGCGACTGGCGGGCCTCGGGCTTGATCTCGACCAGCCCGATCATGCCGGCCGACCTCATCGCGGCCAGCCACTCGCGGAAGGTGTAGACCGTCTCGCCCTTGAACAGGCCGCGCACGATGGTCCGGCCCTTGAGCGCGGTGTCGCCCGCCGCCCACCAGATCTCGGTGATGTTCTTCTTCGTGCCCGACAGGCCCCAGGTCGAGGTGTTGTGCCACATGACGGCCTTGGTGCCGTCCTTGGTGAGCTGGAGGTCGGCCTCGACGCCGGAGGCGCCCCAGCCCTTGTAACGCCGTACGGCGGTGGGGTTGTTGGGCTGGCGCACCTGGTCCCGCTCCCAGGCGTTGGCGCCGGTCGGGTAGCCGCCGTGCCCGAAGATCTGCGGGCAGGCGGGCAGTGTGGCATGCAGGGCGGCGGCCTGGGCCGCGAACGGCGAGGTGAGCGAGGAGGCCAGCGTCAAGGCGGCGAGGGAGGCGGCGAGGGGGACAGCCAAGGCACACACCTTTCGATCTTGTAGTTGCCCGCACTCTGCCACATTCATGGACGTTCCGTCCTGGGGGAGCGGCTCGGAGGGCGAGGGCTGCGCAGGCGTGACCCGGGTCGCCGGTACAGTCGTCGGTACCGTGACGGCTTGTGGCAGGCTGCCACGGGAACCGGCGCTCGAACCCCGTGGCGGGGCCTGTTTTTGTGGGATCCACACAAAGCAGGAGCCCCGGCGTGCACTATGCGGACATTGGTGCACGCGGTGGTCATCGAGCACGGTAGAGACAGTGACAGGCGAGGCTCCGGGGACCACCCCGGACTTCGCCTACTTGTACGGGGTACGTGGGAGGCTCAACCGGTGTTCAATCGTGTCGCCATCGTCAACCGCGGAGAGGCCGCGATGCGGCTCATCCACGCCGTCCGGGATCTTTCGGCGGAGACCGGCAAGCGGATCGAGACGATCGCGCTCTACACCGACGCCGATCGCGACGCGACCTTCGTCCGGGAGGCGGACGTCGCCTACCCGCTGGGGCCCGCCTCCGCGCGCCCGTACCTCGACCACGCCGTGCTGGAGCGGGCGCTGACCGAGACCGGGGCCGACGCCGCGTGGGTCGGCTGGGGGTTCGTCGCCGAGGACCCGTCCTTCGCCGAGCTGTGCGAGAAGATCGGCGTCACCTTCGTCGGGCCGAGCGCGGAGGCGATGCGCCGGCTCGGCGACAAGATCGGCGCCAAGCTCATCGCCGAGGAGGTCGGCGTCCCCGTCGCGCCGTGGAGCCGCGGCGAGGTGGCCACGCTCGCCGACGCCCTGCGCGCCGGCGACGAGATCGGCTATCCCCTGATGCTCAAGGCGACCGCGGGCGGCGGCGGGCGCGGCATCCGCATGGTCGCCTCGGCCGACGAGCTGGCCGACGCCTACGAGCGCACCAGCCAGGAGGCCGAGCGGGCGTTCGGCTCGGGCGTGGTCTTCCTGGAGCGCCTGGTCACCGGCGCCCGCCACGTCGAGGTGCAGGTCATCGCCGACGGCCAGGGCACCGCGTGGGCGCTGGGCGTGCGCGACTGCTCGGTGCAGCGGCGCAACCAGAAGATCATCGAGGAGTCCGCCTCCCCGGTCCTGACCGGCGACCAGGCCGACGAGCTAAAGGCGTCGGCCGCGCGGCTCGCCGTGGCCGTCGGCTACCGCGGCGCCTGCACCGTCGAGTTCCTCTACCACCCGGGCGACAAGATGTTCGCCTTCCTCGAGGTCAACACCCGGCTCCAGGTCGAGCACCCGATCACCGAGCTGACCACCGGCACCGACCTGGTCCGGCTGCAGCTGCACGTCGCGGCCGGCGGGCGCCTGGACGGCCCCCAGCCGCGCGAGAGCGGCCACGCCGTGGAGGCCCGGCTCAACGCCGAGGACCCCGACCGCGACTTCGCCCCCGCGCCGGGCCGCATCGCCCGCCTGGTGCTGCCCGCCGGGCCCGGCATCCGCGTCGACACCGGCGTCAGCGAGGGCGACACCATCCCCGCCGACTTCGACTCGATGATCGCCAAGATCATCGCCTACGGCCGCGACCGCGAGCAGGCCCTGGCCCGCCTGCGCCGCGCGATGGCCGCCACCACCGTCATCATCGAGGGCGGCGCCACCAACAAGAGCTTCGTGCTCGACCTGCTCGACCAGCCCGAGGTCGTCGACGCCGTCGCCGACACCGGCTGGATCGACCGCGTACGCGCCGAGGGCCGCCTGGTCAGCCACCGCCACTCCGCGGTCGCCCTGGCCGCCGCCGCGATCGAGGCGTACCAGGACGAGGAGGAGGTCAGCCGCAACCGGCTGCTGGCCACCGCCCACGGCGGGCGCCCGCAGGTGCAGCACGAGACCGGCCGCCCGCTGACCCTCAAGCTCCGCGGCGCCGGCTACCGGCTCACGGTGGCCAGGGCCGGGCAGCGGCGCTTCCGCGTCGGCATCTCCGACGGCGACCTCTCCCACCCGCTCGACGTCGAGATCGACCGCTTCGACGAGCACAGCGGCCGCATCACCGTCAACGGCCGCCGCTTCCGCCTGATGTCGGCCACCCACGGCCCGATCCACCTGGTCGAGGTCGACGGCGTCACCCACCGCATCAGCCGCGACGAGGGCGGCGTCGTCCGCTCGCCCGCGCCCGCGCTGGTGGTGGCGACGCCCCTGTCGGCCGGCGACGAGGTCGAGGCGGGCGCGCCGATCCTGGTGCTGGAGAGCATGAAGATGGAGACGGTGCTGCGCGCGCCGTTCCGCGCCCGCGTCCGCGAGTGCGGCGTCTCGGTCGGCAGCCAGGTCGAGGCCGGCGCGCCGCTGATGCGCCTGGAGCCCCTCGCCGGCGCCGAGGCCGAGCAGGCCGCCGCCGCGACGGGCGCCCCCGCGATCGACCTGCCCGCCGCCCCGCCGCGGACCTCCGCCGCCCAGCAGGCCGAGCGCGGCCTCCAGGACCTGCGCGAGCTGCTGCTCGGCTTCGACGCCGACCGCCACGAGCGCGCCCGCATGTTGTCGGGCTACCTGGCCGCGCGGGCCGAGCTCGACGACCGCGTGATCGAGGGCGAGCTCGACCTGCTCACCGTCTTCGCCGACCTGTCCGAGCTGAGCCGCAACAAGCCGGGCGGCGAGCTCGACGTCGAGCCGGGCAGCCCGGTGCACAGCCCGCGCGAGTACTTCCACAGCTATCTGCAGAGCCTCGACGTCGAGCGCGCCGGCCTGCCCGAGGCGTTCCAGGCCAAGCTGCGGCGCATGCTCAGGCACTACGGCGTCGAGGAGCTCGACCGCACCCCGGAGCTGGAGGCCGCGGTCTTCCGGATCTTCCTGGCCCAGCAGCGGATGACCGCCGGCCTCGCCGTCGTGTCGGAGCTGCTGCGCACCTGGCTGGCCGGCGCGCCGCCGCGCGAGCCGCTCGGCGAGCGGGCCGGGCTCGCCCTGGAGCACCTGGTCGAGGCCACGCAGGTGCGCTTCCCCGTGGTCGCCGACCTGGCCCGCGGCGTCGTGTTCCGCTGGTTCGCCCAGCCGCTGCTGCGCCGCAACCGCGCCAAGGTCTACGCCGCCGTCCGCGACGAGCTGCGCCACCTCGACCGTGACCCGAACGCGCCCGACCGCGCCGAGCGCATCCAGGCCATGGTGGCCAGCTCCGAGCCGCTCGTCCGGCTGCTCGGCCAGCGCATCGGCCGGCCGGAACGCGACCTCGCGCCGCTGCTGGAGGTCCTGACCCGCCGCTACTACGGCAACCGCGGGCTGTCGCAGGTCGCCACCCGCGACAGCGCGGGCTGCCGGTTCGTCACCGCCGAGCACACCGGCCCGCGCGGCGTGACCCGCCTGGTCACCACCGCCGTCGACATCGCCGCCCTGCCCGACGCCATCGACGCCGTCGGCGCGCTGGCCGACGGGGTGGGCGGGCGCGGGCTCGTCGCCGACCTCTACCTCACCTGGGACGACCAGCCCGACGCCGAGGAGATGGCCGTACGCCTCGGGCAGGTCCTGGCCGAGCGCCCGCAGCCCGCGGGCATCCGGCGGATCACCACCACCGTCGTGGGCACCAGCGGCGCGGTCATGCACCACCACTTCACCTTCCGCCCCGACGGCGCGGGCTTCGCCGAAGACCGCCTGATCCGCGGCCTGCACCCGCAGATCGCCCAGCGCCTGCAACTGCACCGGCTCCAGGAGTTCGACCTCACCCGGCTGCCGTCGGTCGACGAGGAGCTCTACCTGTTCAAGGCCGTCGCCAAGAGCAACCCGGCCGACGAGCGGCTCATCGCCATGGGCCAGGTCCGCGACCTGACGCCGCTGCGCGAGGCCGACGGCCGCCTGGTCGCGCTGCCCGCCGTCGAGGACGCACTCAACGCCGGCCTCGACGCGATCCGCAACATCCAGGCCCAGCGCCCCCAGAACAAGCGGTTCGACACCAACCGCATCATGATGTACGTCTGGCCCTCGACCGAGCTGACCACCGACGAGCTCAACATGCTGGTCCAGCGCATCCTGCCGACCACGGCGGGCGCCGGGCTGGAGGAGGTCCAGTTCGTGGCCCGCCAGCGCACGCCCTCGGGCGAGCTGAGCGAGGTCGCCGTGCGCATCACCCTCGGCCCCGGCCACGGCGCCAGCCTGCACGTCGGCAAGCCGTCCGACGAGCCGGTCCAGCCGCTGGACGACTACCGCCAGAAGGTGCTGCGCGCCGCCCGGCGCGGCAACGCCTACCCCTACGAGCTGACCGGCCTGCTCACCGGCCCCCAGGGCCGCTTCGTCGAGCACGACCTCGACGCCGACGGCGTGCTCGTCCCGGTCGACCGGCCCAAGGGCAACAACTCCGCGGCGATCGTGGCGGGCGTGGTCACCACGCCGACCGCGCGCCACCCCGAAGGCGTCACCCGGGTGGTGCTGCTCGGCGACCCGACCAAGGCGCTGGGCGCGCTGTCGGAGCCGGAGTGCTCGCGGGTGATCGCCGCGCTCGACCTGGCCGAGCGCATGCGCGTGCCCCTGGAGTGGTTCGCGCTGTCGGCCGGCGCCCGGATCTCGATGACCTCCGGCACCGAGAACATGGACTGGGTGGCGGCGGCGCTCAAGCGCATCGTCACCTTCACCCAGGCCGGCGGCGAGATCAACATCGTGGTCGCGGGGATCACCGTGGGGGCGCAGCCGTACTGGAACGCCGAGGCGACGATGCTCATGCACACCAAGGGCATCCTGGTGATGACCCCCGACTCGGCGATGGTGCTCACCGGCAAGCAGTCGCTCGACTTCTCCGGCGGCGTGTCGGCCGAGGACAACTTCGGCATCGGCGGCTACGACCGCGTCATGGGGCCCAACGGCCAGGCCCAGTACTGGGCGCCCAACCTGCCGGCCGCCCGCGACGTGCTGATGGCCCACTACGACCACACCTACGTCGTGCCCGGCGAGCGCGGCCCCCGGCGGGCCCCCACCGCCGACCCGGCCGACCGGGACGTCCGCGACTACCCGCACACCGTGGCGGGCAGCGACTTCTCCACCGTCGGCCAGATCTTCTCCGCCGAGCACAACCCCGACCGCAAGAAGCCCTTCGACATCCGCACCGTGATGCGCGCCCTGTCCGACCAGGACCACCCGGTGCTGGAACGCTGGGCGGGCATGGCCGACGCCGACACCTCGGCCGTCCAGGACGTGCACATCGGCGGCCGGCCGGTCTGCCTGATCGGCATCGAGTCACGGCCGGTGCCGCGGCGCGGCTTCCCGCCCGCCGACGGGCCCGACTCGTACACGGCCGGCACGTTGTTCCCGCGCTCGTCGAAGAAGACCGCGCGGGCGATCAACGCGGCCTCCGGCAACCGGCCGCTGGTGGTGCTGGCGAACCTGTCCGGCTTCGACGGCTCACCCGAGTCGATGCGCAAGCTCCAGCTGGAGTACGGCGCGGAGATCGGCCGGGCGATCGTCAACTTCGACGGGCCGATCGTGTTCTGCGTCATCTCCCGCTACCACGGCGGCGCGTTCGTGGTGTTCTCCAAGGCGCTCAACCCGAACATGACCGTGCTGGCGCTGGAGGGCTCGTTCGCCTCGGTGCTCGGCGGCGCCCCGGCCGCGGCGGTGGTCTTCTCCGGCGAGGTGAACAACCGCACCGCCACCGACCCGCGCGTGAGCGAGCTGCAGCGGCAGGTCGCGGCGGCCAGCGGCGCCGAGCGGGCCGCGCTCAACGCCCGCCTGGCCGAGGTCCAGCCGGCCGTACGGGCGGAGAAGCTCGGCGAGGTGGCCGCGGAGTTCGACCGGGTGCACAACATCCAGCGCGCGGTCGAGGTCGGCTCGGTCGACGCGATCATCAGCGCCGCCGAGCTGCGTCCGCGGATCATCGAGGCCATCGAACGCGGCATCGCCCGCCTGCACCAGGACTCCTGACCCCGCACCGCCCCCGGGCCACCGGTTCGGGGGCGGGGGCCGGGCCTCAGTCGCGCGGCTCGACGATCAGGAACACGGGCATGGTGATCATGAGCAGCGCGCCGGGCGCCGGCGCCTGGGCGGTCACCACCCATTCCCCCGTCTCGGGACCGCCGTCGGGGTTGGTCCGCTGCACCCGCGCGGTGATCCCCAGCGCGGCGAGCTGCCCGTTCGCCGCGTCCAGCTCCATGCCCCACAGCTCGGGCATGGAGCCGATGTAGGTGGGGGAGGGCGCGGCCGTCGCCGTCGCCGGGAGCGGCTTCCGAGGGGGAGGGGCGGCCCGGTCGCCGGCCCCCTCCAGCAGCAGGGCGGTGAACGTCCCGCTCAACGCGAGCCCCATGACGACGAACGTGGCGATCAGACGTGCCTCCGGCCGGTTCACGCCTCCTTTGTACGCCATCGGGATCACGTCGTCGGCCTGCCCGGCGTGGCGTCCTCCCTTGCTGGGGCGAAGTGGCCAGAATGGGAAGCATCTGGTCACTCAGCGTGAGGGGAAAGATGCGGTCGATCACATGGGCGGCGGCGGTCGCCGTCGCGGTCGTCGCCGCGGGACCCGCCACCCTCGCCGCGGCGGACTCCGCGCCGGGCGGGGACACGTCCTGGAAGAAGCTCACGTCCTTCCGGGTCTCGCCGGCGGCGCCGCACCAGAACGACGCCATCCGGCTGCTCATCCACTGCCCCACCCAGGCCAACCACGCCGTCGTCGGGTCCACGGCGTTCCCCGTCAAGGGGTCGTGGCGGATGTTCCGCGAGGTGGGGATCGGGCTGGGTGGGATGGGGTTCGGCAAGAAGGGCGTCGTCATCTCCCGGTACGCGCCGCCGGGGGAGCACGAGGTGCTCCTGAAATGCGTCAAGGTGACGGCCGACTGGCTGACCGGCCTCAGGAAGGTCAAGGTCATCAGCCGGTCCGAGGTCCCGCTCGTGGTACGTCCGTTCCGCCTCGGCCAGTTCTTCTGACGCACTGAAGCCCGGCTGCCCGGAGCGTTTCCTTGACCCGAGGGCGAGATTCTGGTTAAGCCGGAAATGTAGGGAACGGCATCCCCTTATGGTGACTCAGGTCTCACATACCCGTACCGGGTTCAGGTTGCCGGAGGTGGACGGCTCCCGTATCCTGCACGTTCGTAAGAGCCGGAGCGACGGGGGAGGGCCGGTGGGGAACCTGCGGCGGGGTGCGCGTGCACTCCTGCTCGTCGTCCTCGCCCTCGGCGTGTGCGGGATGCACACGCTCGGCCATGTGAACGCCCGGCACGACATGGCGAACGCCCGGCACGGCCCGGCGGTCGCCCACGAGCTCCCCGTCGCCCCCGTCGCCCCCGTCGCCGCCCTGGCGGGGCTCGCTCCCGGCCACGAGATGCCGGGGCTCGATCCGGCCGGGGTGTGCCTGGCCGTCCTGACCTCGCTGCTCGTCGTGGTGCTGCTGGCCCTCTGGGTCGGGGTGCGGCGGCGGGCCGTCGGCGGCGCCGACCCGGGGCCGGCCTTCCGGCCCGTCGCGCGGCCACCGCCGCGGCCCACGTCCCTGCGGCTGGCTCGTCTCTCGATCCTGCGCATATAGGCCGGCCTGTTCGCGCGGACGCCCTCGACGGCGATCCGCGCGCATCGGCCTACCCGCAGTTCCAGCGAACGAGAGAGCACATCAGCATGTCCATCAACCGTAAGATCGGCCTCGCCGCCGCCGCAGCCGCGCTCGTCCTGCTCACCGCGTGCGGCGCGAACGACACCGCCTCCACGGCCGCGCCCGAGGCCACGACCGCCGGCGCCACCGAAAGCGCCACCGCCGGTGCGCCGTCGTCGCAGCAGTCGTTCAACGACGCGGACGTCATGTTCGCCCAGATGATGATCCCGCACCACCAGCAGGCGGTCGAGATGGCCGACCTCGCTCCGCAGCGGGCGAAGGACTCCGAGATCAAGAAGCTCGCGGCCGACATCAAGGCGGCCCAGGACCCGGAGATCCAGACCATGAAGGGCTGGCTGACCGAGTGGGGCAAGCCCGTGCCGTCCGGGGGCATGGGGCATGACATGCCCGGGATCATGTCCGCCGAGGACATGAAGAAGCTCGAAGGGGCCAAGGGGGCCGCCTTCGACCGGCTGTTCGCCGAGCAGATGATCGCCCATCACGAGGGAGCGATCGAGATGGCCCGCACCGAGCAGGCGAGCGGGGTGAACCCGCAGGCCAAGGAGCTGGCCAAGGCCATCGAGAGCACGCAGCAGGCCGAGGTGGCCCAGCTCCGCAAGCTCCTCGAGCGCCTCTGACCCGACCCGCCGCCCGGACGCATGCGCCGTCCGGGCGGCACCGGGCGGGTCGTGCCCAGCCACCGCCACCGCGCAGCCGCCCCTTGTGCGGCCGGGTCGCCGGCCGCCCGGCGTAGAGGCCGACGCCGGCGACGGGCATCAGGGGTCGGCGTCGTGGACGTGTGACGGAAGCGATGCCTGGGGGCGGGCGGCCCGGCGGAGCATCGCCGAAGGCCGGCGGAAGGGCGCAGCCACACCGATATCAACGGGGCGGCCCTTCTCCGCCGTCACCCGGAGGGTGCGCGCAACGGCGGCCGGGCCGGCCGGACGCCTGGCGGTCTCCGTCGTCACCTGAAGAGGTGGTCCGTCCAGCGTGGGGTTTGTCTGGTTTTTGGGTGGTGTGTTCGTGTCGGGGAGGTGAACGGTGGGGTTGGTTTGAGGGGAAGGGTTGCGGATGGGGGTGTTCTTGTTTACCGTCCGCTATGAGGGTTAGGAAAGTTTCCTAACGCCCCTTCACCGATCACGGTCCACCTGCGGATGGCCCTATGGCACCCCCTATCCGAAGGATCAACGCATGATCAGACGTTCTGAGCGGCGCCCCCGGCGGTCGTCGCTGCTCGTCACGGCCCTGGTCGCGGCCCTGATGGCGGCCGCGCCCCTGGCGCCGCCCGCCACCGCCGCGGCCGGTTCCAGCGCCGACACGCTCCTGTCAGGCGGCAAACCGGTCACCTCGTCGTCGGTCGAGGGCAGTGGCTTCGAGGCGGCCAAGGCGGTGGACGGCAACGCCTCCACCCGCTGGGCCAGCGTCGAGGGCCACGACCCCGAATGGATCAGGGTCGACCTCGGCGACACGTACAACGTCTCCAGGGTGAAGCTGACCTGGGAGGCGGCCTACGGCAAGTCGTACAAGATCCAGACCTCTCCGGACGGCGCCACCTGGACCGACGTCTACTCCACCACCTCCGGCAACGGCGCGACCGACGACCTGACGGTCAGCGGCAGCGGCCGGTACGTGCGCATGTACGGCACCGCTCGCGGCACCACGTACGGCTACTCGCTCTACGAGCTGGAGGTCTACGGCAGCGGCGGCGGCGGCGGAACCGACACCACCCCGCCCTCCGTCCCGGGCAACCTGCGCGCGACCGGCACCACCTCCACCAGCGTCTCCCTGGCCTGGGACGCCGCCACCGACAACGTGGGCGTCACCGGCTACCTCGTCCACCGGGGCTCGACCCCGGTGGCCACCGTGACGGGCACCACGTACACCGACACCGGCCTGACCCCCGCCACCGCCTACAGCTACACGGTCAGGGCGCGCGACGCGGCGGGCAACCAGTCGGCGGCCGGCGGCGCCGTCACGGCGACCACCCAGCCGGGCGGCGGGGGCGGTCCCGCGGTGCCCTTCGGCAGCCACACCATCCCGTACGCGGCGGGCATGCTGCGTCCCTCCGGCGACCAGGCCACGCTGGACGCGCGGGTGGTCGACTACTACAAGCGGTGGAAGGCCGCCTTCGTCCGGCAGAACTGCGGGAACGGCTGGTACGAGGTCATCTCCCCGGACGCCGACCACCCGTACGTGGCCGAGGCCCAGGGCTACGGCATGGTGGTCGTCGCGACCATGGCCGGGGCCGACCCCGACGCCAAGAAGATCTTCGACGGCATGGTCAAGTGGATGATCGCCCACCCGTCGTCGGTCAACCCCGACCTGCTGGCCGCCGAGCAGGACACCGCCTGCAAGAGCGTCGACGGCAGCGACGGCGCCACCGACGGCGACATGGACGTCGCCTACGGCCTGCTCCTGGCCCACCGGCAGTGGGGCAGCTCGGGCACGTACAACTACCTCGACCTGGCGATCAAGCACATCAACGCCATCAAGAAGGACGAGATCAACCCGTCCACGAACCTGCTCAAGCTGGGCGACTGGAGCAGCTCGGGCGACCAGTACTACTACATCACCCGCACCTCCGACTGGATGGTCGACCACTTCAGGGCCTTCAGGAAGGCGACCGGCAACAGCGCCTGGGACACGATCAGGACCGCCCACCAGAACCTGATCACCACCCTCCAGGCCAACTACGCCTCCGCCACCGGCCTGCTGCCGGACTTCGTGGTCAACACCAACTCCACCGCCAAGCCGGCCCCCGGCCAGGTGCTGGAGGACCCGAACGACGGCCAGTACTGGTGGAACGCCTGCCGCACCCCGTGGCGCATCGCCGACGACGCCGTGACCAGCGGCGACGCCAAGTCGCTCGCCTCGGCCAGGAAGCTCAACTCCTGGATCAAGAGCAAGACCGGCGGCGACCCCGGCAAGATCGCCATCGGTTACAAGCTGAACGGCACGCAGATCTCCAGCGGCAGCGAGGCCGCCTTCTTCGCCCCGTTCGCGGTGGCGGCGATGACGGACTCCGGCAGCCAGGCCTGGCTCGACGCGCTGTGGAACAAGATGCTCGGCACCCCGATCGACGCGAGCAGCTACTACTCGTCCAGCATCCAGCTCCAGGTCATGATCACGGTGACCGGCAACCACTGGGTGCCCTGACCGGCGGCGGGGGTGGCGAGCAGGAGTGGCAGCAGGCCGGTCAGCAGGGCCCGTCTCATGGGGTTCCTCCCTTCGGGGGCCGTGCCCGCGGACGCC
>NZ_JBEXYU010000070.1:0-11154 GCF_040631115.1 Nonomuraea sp. NPDC005692
TCGATCATCAGGGGGGCATGCGCTCGCTTGACTCAGACAAGACATGAAGGTCGTAGCCGGGCACAAACGCCATCGGTCGCTACGTGGAGCGCAATTTACTGTGCGGGTGGTCCCACGGGAACGTGATGTGGTTCCACCGGCTGGATAGATACAACACTATCCCAAGAAACGGACAAACGCAAACCAAACACCCCAAAACGGGCAATGATCTACCTCTGAACCGTAAACCCCGGGCAAACGGCCTCAATCACTGCCAAAGCCCATGGGGTATGCGTATGTAAACCACCGGCAAGCTCCGGGCATTCCCCCCATGACCTGGGCGTTCTTCCGGGGGCCGATCCCCGGTGACGGCCGACGTGCGTGGCCGTGCTCGCCGCTACCAGCCAACTGCAAAGAGGATGCAAGCCCGTTCCCAGTGCCGTCCGAGATCGTTGCGCCAGCGTCAGCGCAACAGACACGAGGTGAGGAATGGCGACGACGATCAGCGCGTCCACGCTCAACGGACGGCACCACAAGGCGGCACTCACGGTCTTCATGCTCATCGTGGTGGCCCACTGGGCCGAGCACCTGGTGCAGGCCGTGCAGGTCTACGTCTGGGGGTGGCCGCTGAGCGAGGCCCGCGGGGTGCTCGGCCTGCCGTTCCCGTGGCTGGTGACCTCGGAGTGGATGCACTACGGGTACGCGCTGCTCATGCTCGTGGGCCTGTTGATGCTGCGCAAGGGGTTCGCCGGCCGTTCGCGCACGTGGTGGAACATCTCCCTGGGCATCCAGGTCTGGCACCACATGGAGCACCTGCTGCTGCTCGTGCAGAAGATCACCGGGCTCTACCTGCTGGGACGGCCGGTCCCGACCAGCGTCCTGCAGATCTTCCTGCCCCGGATGGAGCTGCACCTGTTCTACAACGCGGTCGTCTTCGCGCCGATGGTGGTGGCGATGCTGCTCCACCGCCGGGCCGCCGAGCACGGCGGGGCCGCCTGCACCTGCGCGGTGGCGCACTAGCTCATGGCGGTCACCAGACGACGTCCGAGCGGGTTCACGGTGGTGCTGGCCGTCGTGGGGCTGTTGCTGCTGTTCGTGTCCGTGCCCGAGTTCGGCCCGGTCGTCCGGGCCGCCCGCGCCGACGGGGTGAGCGGCGCGTTCACCGCCCGGGAGCTGCGGTGCGTGCAGCATCCCGGGCACGAGTCCTGCGTCTGGGCCGGGGACTTCACCTCCGGCGACGGACGGGTCCGGCGGCGCGACGTCGAGCTGTACGGCAGCGACCGCGGCACCCTGGCGGCCGGACAGGCCACCGCCGCCGTGGACACCGGCCGTCTGACCCGTGTCTACGGGCCGGAGGGCTCGGACGAGTGGCTGTTCACCGCGCTGCTCACGCTGGCCGGGGCGGCCGTGCTGACGGTGGCGGCCAGACGGGCGCGCCGCCCCCGCGCCTGAACCCGCGGCTGCCGCGTACGGGCGATCGCCCGTACGATTCCTCCAGCGTTTTCAGGATCTTGTGAGGTTTGTGTGTTCGGGATCATCCGTCCGTGCGGTGAGCACGGGTGCGCGGCGGTACGCGCGGCGTGGCGGGCGCACCTGTGCGGGCTCTGCCTGACACTGCGGGACGGGCAGGGGCACGCCGCCCGGCTGACCACCAACTACGACACGCTGATCCTCTCGGTGCTGACCGAGGCCCAGCTCCCGGCCGCCGTGCCGCACCGGACGGCCGGGCCGTGCGCGCTGCGCGGATTCCGCTCCGCCGACGTGGTGGACGCCGACGGCCGCGGCGCCCGGCTGGCGGCGGGGGTGTCGCTCGTCCTGGCCGCGGGCAGACTGCGCGACCAGGTGGCCGACCGGGACGCCGCCCCTGGCACGGCTCCGGCCCGCCGCCTGCTCGCGGCCCGCTGGGAGGCGGGCGGCGCCCGGCTGGCCGCCGGCGTCGGCTTCGACACCGCCGTGTTGTCGGCGACGGTCGACCGGCAGCTCGAACGCGAGCGCCGGGCCCTGGCCGCCCCCATGGACGTGCTCGACCTCACGGCGCCCGCCGAGGAGGCGGTGGCGGCGGCCTTCGCCCACACCGCGGTGCTGGCCGGACGGCCGGGGAACGCGGCGGCGCTGGCCGAGGCCGGCCGGTTCTTCGGCCGCATCGCGCACCTCCTGGACGCCGTCGAGGACCAGGCGGCCGACGACGAGCGGGGCGCGTTCAACCCGCTGACCGCCACCGGCACCGGCCGCGAGCGGGCGCGGCGGCTCTGCGACGACGCCGCCCACGGGCTCGCCCTCGCCGTGGCCGACCTGGAGCTGGCCGAGCGGCACCTGGTGGAGCGGCTGCTCGGCGCCGAGGTGCGCCGGGCGGTCGAGCGCGGGTTCGGCGCGGCCTCCTACCGGCGTCCCGGCTGGATCCGCAAGTCGGGGGCGGGGGTGGCGACGTTCCTGACCTGCGGCCTCTGGCGGCCGAGGTGGAGCAAGAAGGCGGGCCGGCCCTGCTGCGAGCGCTGCTACCTGGACAACTGCAGCAGCTGCGACTGCCCCGACTGCGGCGGCTGCTGCGACTGCGGCTGAGCCGGCGAGAGGGTTCAGGGGGCCGAGATGTGCAGGACCTCGCCCGCCTTGTGGTAGCCGACGCGGGCGTAGACGCGGCCCGCGGCGTCGTCGGCCGGGGTGAGGAACGGCATCGTGATGCCGGCCTCGACGCCCGCCCTGGTCAGCAGGGCCGTGACGGCTCCGCCGATGCCGCGCCGCCGGTGCGTGTCACGCACGGCGATGCCGGCGAGCTCGGCCACGCCCTCCTGGGGGCCGCCGAGCTGGCCGGCTCCGACGACCTCGCCGGTGGCGGCGTCGGTGGCCGCGGCCACCAGACCGCCGCGGCCGAGCACGCCGCGCAGCCGCGCGACGTCGTGCTCGTTGGCCTCGGGCGCGTCGAAGGCCGCGTTCATCACCCGCGCGACCTGCCACAGGCCCGGGTCGTCGGTCACCAGCGCGAGCCGTACGGCGGCGTCGGCGGGCGGCTCGGCCAGTGACCCGGCCGGGCACACCAGCAGCGGGAAGCGCCCTTCGGCGGCGAACCCGGCGGCCAGCAGGGCCTCCTCCACCTTGGGCGCGACCTGCGGCACGTACTCCAGCCGGGGTGTCCTGCCCCGCTCGCGGAAGGCGGCGGCCAGCGCGGCCACCTGCTCGCCGGTGGGCGCGAGGTCGTCGTCGGGGATGGCGTAGTTGAACGGCGGCGCGTCGTCGTGCTCGTCGAAGCGGATCAGGAACGGCCCGGCCCGGTGTGCCCCGGTTCCGGCCGCCGCTCGAAGGTATGCGTGCACGCGGGCGCCCAGCAAGTGAAGTCCTCTCGGTCGACGTACGACGGTCACAAGGTAGGGCCGCCCCCATCGCGGGGCAACCGGTTTTCCACCTGCGACCGCCGTGGGTCAGGCGGCCAGCCAGAGGTCGGGGCCGAACACCTCGTAATGGATGTCGCGGGGCGCGACGCCGGCCTCGATGAGCTGGGCACGGGCGTCGCGCATGAAGGCCAGCGGGCCGCACATGTACACGACCGCGCCCTCGGGGATCTCCACCCCGGTCAGGTCCATGCGTCCGGTGCGGGGGCCGTCGCCCTCCTCGTACCAGAAGACGCCTCCGGCGCCGGCCAGGCGTTCCATGTCGGCGCGCAGGGCGTGGCCGTCCTCGGAGCGGTCGGCGTGCAGGACGAGGACGTCCCGGTCGTCGCCGGCCGCGGCCAGGTGCTCCAGCATCGCGACGATCGGCGTGCAGCCGATGCCGGCCGAGACGAACACCAGCGGCGCCTCGCCCCCGGCCAGGGTGACCTCGCCGAAGGGCGCCGACAGGGTCAGCTCGTCGCCCGGCCGGACGGTGTCGTGCAGCAGCGCCGACACCTCGCCGTCCCGCTTGACGGTGATGCGGCGCAGGCCGTCGGCGCCGGAGCCGGACAGCGTGTACTGGCGGAGCTGGTGGACGCCGTCGGGCATGCGGACGCGGACGCTGACGTACTGGCCGGGCAGCGCGGCCGGCGCGGGTTCGTCGCCCAGCGGGGCCAGGACCAGCGAGAACGCGTCGGCCGTCTCCTCCCGGCGCTCGGCGACCCGCCACTGCCGCCAGGTGGTGCCCTCCCTCGCGCCGGCCTCGGCGTAGATGCGCGCCTCCATGGCGATCAGCGCCCCGGCCATCAGCCAGTAGACCTCGTCCCAGGCGGCGGCGACCTGCGGGGTGACCGCGTCGCCGAGCACCTCGGCGATGGCGCCGAACAGGTACTTGTGCACGATGACGTACTGGTCGTCGGTGACGCCGACGGCGGCGTGCTTGTGGGCGACGCGGGCCAGGAGGGAGTCGGGGCGCTCGCCGGGGTGGTCGAGCAGCGCGCCGGCGAAGGCCGCGATCGAGCCGGCCAGGGCCCTGCGCTGCTCGCCGTTGCGCTGGTTGCCCCGGTTGAACAGGCCGTCGAGCAGCTCCGGGCGGTCGGCGAACATGGTGTCGTAGAACCGGGCCGTGATGTCGTCGAGGGCCGCTCCGACGACGGGCAGGGTGGCGCGGACGACCGACGCCGACTCATCGGACAACATGGGGGACCTCCAGAGGGGGAAGGCAGCACGAAACCGCCGCTCAGAAAATTGGTATCTGAGATACATATTACGGAGCGGTGACGGCGGCCCTCTCCCCGGGGGTGGTCAGCGACAGCAGCGCGGGGCCCGTGGGGTCGTCGACCAGGGAGGCGACGGTCACCGTGTCGAGCGAGGCGTAGAAGGCCTCCCGCGCCTGGCGCAGCGCCGTACGCAGGCGGCAGGCGGCGCGCAGCGGGCACGGCGGGTCGTCCTCGCAGCCCACCACGTCGCCGGCCGCCTCCAGGGCGCGGACGAGCGCCCCCACGGACGCCGCCCGCCCCTGTGCGGTGAGCGCCAGCCCGCCGCCCCGCCCGCGCCTGGCCTCCACCACGCCGAGCTCGCTCAGCCGGGCCACGGCCTTGGCCGCGTGCGTGTACGGGACCGCGAGCATGCCGGAGACCGCGCGGGTGGTCAGCGGCTCCCGCTCCCGCGCGACGGCCAGGCGCATGACGATGCGCAGGGAGATGTCGGTGAAGGCGGTCAGGCGCATGTCTTCACGTTAGGCGCCGCCGGAGGGTCGCCGGGTCACCAGCGGTCGAGATGCAGCACCTCGTCGAGCGGCTGCCGCGCGGCGGGCCGGAAGGTCTCCCCCGTGAAGTACGCGGTGGGCAGCAGCACGCCCTGGCGCACCTCGGCCGGGATGCCGAGCAGCTCGGCGATCTCGCTCTCGTACTCCAGGTGCAGGGTGGTCCACGCGCTGCCGAGGCCGCGGGCGCGGGCGGCGAGCATGTAGCTCCACGCGGCCGGCAGCAGCGAGCCCCACAGCCCGGCCTGGTTGCCCTCGGGCAGGCGGCCGCCGGGCAGCTCGATCGCGCCGATCACCAGCACCGGCACGTCGCCCATGTGCTCGGCCAGGTAGGCGGCGCTGCCGCTGACGCGCTCCTGGACCGCCGCGCGGGCCGGGTCGTCCCGGAACATCGAGTGGGCCGAGCCGTCCGAGGTGTGGTAGCTGTTCCACGACCGCCGGTAGTAGTCGCCGATCACCTTGCGCCGCTCGGGGTCGGTGACCACGATCCAGTGCCAGCCCTGCCGGTTGCTGCCGCTGGGCGCCTGGAGCGCGACCTCCAGGCTCTGGCGGACCAGCTCCGCCGGGACCGGGCGGGACAGGTCGAGGCGCCTGCGCACGCTGCGGGTGGTGGTGAGGAGGGTGTCCGGGGCCAGTGGTTCGATCGTCATGGGCTCATCATGTCAACGCGGGCCGCCGGAATCCCGTAGCCCGTACGGCCCGGCCTGGGCCTGATTTTTCCGCGCCCCGGGACGTATGATCACGCCAGCCGGACTCGACCGACGCAACCGAAGGAGCCGACCGTGGCCGACGACGAGCAGGGCGCGCCCGCCCTCGACGTGGACACCACCAAGCCCAGCGTCGCCCGCGTCTACGACTACATGCTCGGCGGCAAGGACAACTTCGAGATCGACCGCGAGGTGGCCCAGATGGCGCTCCGGATCGCCCCGGACGCCCCGCAGGCGGCCCGGTCGAACCGGGACTTCCTGGCCCGCGTCGTCCGCGACCTGGTCGTCGAGGCCGGTATCCGGCAGTTCCTGGACATCGGGTCGGGCCTGCCCACGCAGGGCAACGTGCACGAGATCGCCCAGGCGGCCGCGCCGGGCTGCCGGGTGGTCTACGTCGACCACGACCCGATCGTGCTGGTCCACGGCCGGGCCCTGCTCGCCGTCGACGACGGCACCACCGTCATCGAGGCCGACATCCGCCGGCCCGACGACGTCCTCGACCATCCCGAGACCAGGCAGCTCCTCGACCTGGACGAGCCGGTGGGCCTGCTGCTGTTCGGGATCCTGCACCACCTGTCGGACGAGGAGGACCCGGCCGGCATCGCCGCACGCCTGGCCGGACGGCTCGCGCCCGGCAGCCACGTCGCGGTCTCCCACTTCCACAACCCGATGGAGGAGCGCCCGGAGGTGTCGCGGCAGGCGTTCGAGGCCGAGCGGCTGTTCAACGACACCATGGGCACCGGGCGGTGGCGCACCCGCGAGGAGATCCTCGGCTTCTTCGACGGCCTGGAGCTGCTGGAGCCCGGCCTGGTGCCGCTGGCCGAGTGGCGGCCCGAGCCGGGTTACCGGCCGGCCCTGGGCATCACGTACCACACCTTCCTGGGCGGGGTCGGGCGCAAGCCGTGACGGTCAGCAGACCGCGTCCGGCAGGGTGATCGGCACCTGCTGCCGGTCGCCGGGCGTGAAGCGGCGGCCGAACACCTCGCACAGCCGCCCCCGCCAGGTGTCCGGGTCGAGCCGGAGCAGGTCGGTGGAGTAGCCCGCGGCGCCGTCGCCGCCCTTGAGGCGCAGCAGCAGCGAGCCGTCGGGCGAGATGTCGAGGAAGTCCTGGGCCTGGCGGAAGGTGTAGCCCTCCTCGTAGGACACCCCGGTCTCGCCGAGCCCGAAGACGCTGATCTCCCGCTCGCGGAACAGGAACAGCCGGCCCGCGTTCTCCGGCATGATCGAGGTCATGCGCTCGCCGCCGCGGATGTTCTCGCCCGACGAGCGCAGCGGGCCGAGCACCTTCCTGAGCGGGTGGGTGAGCCACACCTCGGGCAGCATGCCGCTGCGGAACAGCAGCAGGTGGGTGCCCGCGTGGTCGAAGACGAACCCGCTGACGACGTCGGAGCCCACGGTCAGCCGGCGGTCCTTGACCTCCTCGCCGGTACGCAGGTCGATCGTGCGCAGGTGGTCGGCGCCCTGCACGGCGACCATCAGGTGGCCGTCGTTCCACGGGCTGACCTGCACCTCGGTGACCACCGTGCCGGGGCCGGCGACGTCGAAGGCGCTCTTGCGGCGGCCGGTGGCGGGCTCCCAGCGCTCCAGGCGGCGGCCGGCGAAGGTGAACAGGTCGCCGTCCTTGAAGAAGTAGGTCAGGTGCGTGCCCTCGGGCGGCCGGGCGGTGGTGACCTCGGTGACGGGGGACAGCGAGGGCAGCGCGCGGATGGCGACCCTGGTGGCGGTGACGGCGTCGGCGAGCAGGCGTCCTGACGCGTCCACGACGGGGTCGCCGTCGGCGTCGAGGCCCTTCGGGCTCTTGGCGCGGGAGACGTCGGCCAGGGTGCGCTGCGGCTCGCCGGTCTCCATCAGGCGCAGCCGGGCGCCGCCGTCGGCCTGGGCGACCATCCGGGTGCCGCCCTGGAGCAGCGCCGGGTTGCCGATGAGCTGCTCGCCGTCGCGCAGCGCGGTCAGCACCAGGGTGTCGGACGACCTGGTGAGCAGCTCCTGCGCGCCGGGCGCGCCCACCAGCGCGACCGGGGCGGCGCTGGTCTGGGCGTCGATCCAGGTGCGCGACAGGGTCAGGCCACCGGCCAGGTCGACCAGCTCCCAGCCGGAGGCGCCCTGCTCGGCCACGCGCTTCCCCTCCCGGTCGACGACGAAGGCGCCGCACGGGCGTCCGGCCTGGAAGCCGCCCAGCCGCTCGCCGTCGCGCACCGCGAACCCCGTGTACGTGGCGGCGCGGCCGTCGTCGCTGGTCCGGCAGGTCACGGCGGTGGCGCCGTCGCCGGAGACGGCCAGGCCGTCGGCCGGGCCGAGCTCGCGGATGGTCAGCTGCCGCCATACCGGGCTGCCCTTGCTGCTGAACACCTTGGCCACGCCCTTCTCCCGGACGACCAGGGTGGTGGCGTCGGGGCCGAAGCGCACCAGGTCGGCGGGCAGGTCGTACACCCAGGTGCGGGGCGTGCCGTCGGTGCCGAGCGACTGGAGCACGAGCTTCTTCGGGCCCGCGGTGACGATCCAGCCGTCGTCGCCGTCCGCCCTGACGTCGGCGGCGGGCTCGTCGGCGGCGAGCCCGTCGGCCGGGGCCGGCCGGTCCTGGCGGGCCAGGACGTGCCCCTGGTCGAGCAGCTCGCCGTCGCGCGGGTCGACGCGGTGCCAGACCACGCCGCCGTCGTCGAGGGCGTAGGCGATCAGGCCGCCGTCGGCGGAGACGGCGGGCCGGCTGGTGCCGCCCCGGTCGGGCAGGTGGGCGGGCCGGTAGCGGCCGTCGGGGCCGCGGGTGAACAGCGTGGCGCGGCCGGAGGCGGAGGTGGTGGTGGCCAGCAGGACGCGCGCGTCGTCGCTGGCGTCGGCGGCCGTGATGGAGCCGAGCGCGCCCGTGGCCACGCCCTTGGTGTACCGGTGTTCGACGTAACGCTGCAGGAGCTGGGCCCTGGCCTCCTGGGTGGGCGCCGAGCGGTAGGCGCCGACGGCCAGCAGCGACGACAGCTCGGGGTCGCGTTCGGCCAGGTCGGCCGAGGCGCCCGCCAGGGCGCGGGAGCGGGACTCGGCGGCCCGCTGCTCGCCGATCCGGCCCTGGTAGAACGTCCAGGCGACCAGCGAGACGACCGTCAGCAGCGCCACCCCCGCGCCGGTGATCGCGCTCCGGCGGCGCAGCGTGCGCCGCTGCTGACGGCGGCGGCCCTGGTCCAGGTAGTCGCGCTCGTCCTCGGTCAGGTCGCCGGGGCGTTCGGCGAGCCAGCGGGCGGCGGCGGCCAGCTCGGGCGGGCCGGGGAGCCGGTCGGGGGCGCGGTCGGCCTGCCGCCAGCGGCCCATGTCCTGGTGGAGCAGGTCGCGCCATTCGAGGAACTTCAGGTCGGCGGCCACGATCCCGGCCAGCCGGGGCCATTCGGTGATCAGCGCCTCGTGGGCCAGCTCCACGGTCTGGCGGCCGTCCTCGCCGGTGTCCATGACGAGCAGCCGCCCGGCGGCCAGCCGGCCGGCCGTCAGCCAGCGCTGTTCCCCCGCCTCCTCGCGGGTGACCCGGCGGCGCAGCGGCGCGTGCGCGCCGGCGGCGACCCGGACGAGCCGGGACAGCAGTTCCTCCCCGGCCGCGGTGTCCTGCTCGGGCACGCACGCCGCCCAGACCTGCTCGGCCTGCGCGCCCAGGGCCCCGCGTACGCCGCGGCACGCCTCGTAGGAGGTGTGGGTGATGCGGCCGCCCTGCTGCTCGTGCCAGAGGCGGTCCAGCAGGAAGCCGATCAGCGGCAGGGCGCCGGGCGCGCTGCCGGCGTCGCCCAGGATGCGGTCGACCAGGCCGGGGTCGTACGTCACGGCGGGGACGGCGTCCAGCGGCGCCTCGACGGCCTGCCGGAGCTGGTCGCGGGTCATGGGGGTGAGCCCGTAGGTCTCGCGGCCGAGCGAGCCGCCGAGCGCGGGATGGGACAGGGCGGCGGGCAGGAAGTCGGCGCGCAGCGTGAACAGCACCCGGACGGCCGGGCAGGCGCGGGCCGCGGCCAGCACCCCGGCCGCCTCGTCCGCCTGCTCGGGGTCGCCGACCAGCAGTTCCTCGGCTTGGTCGACGACGAGCAGCAGCCCGGTGGCGCCGGTGTCGCGCAGGACCTGGGCGACGACGTCGGGCAGCCGGCCGTTCCTCAGCGGCTCGCGCAGCGCGTCGGCCCTGGCCAGCGCGTCGGCCCCGGTCAGGCCCGGGTGCGACAGGGCGGCCAGTTCGGCGGCCAGCGCGTCGGGCCAGGACCGCACGGCCGAGGGCCGCAGGACGGCGACCTGGCAGCCCTGGCGGCGCATGGCGGGCACTACCCCGGCCAGCGCCAGCGAGGACTTGCCGCAGCCGGACGGGCCGGTGAGCGTGACCTCGGGGTGGGCCTGGAGGAGGCGGGCGATCCGGGCGGTCTCCACGTCGCGGCCGAAGAAGACGGCGGCGTCGCCCTCGCGGAAGGCCGACAACCCGCGGAACGGCGAGGCCGGCCGTACGGTCGCGGCCAGGGCGGGGACGGCGCGGGTGAGCGACCGGGTGGGGATCACGAACGCCTGGCGGGGCCCGCCGGGCTGGGCCGCGACCACCATGCCGACGACGTCGCCGAGCTCGACGTCCCAGACGGGGCTGCCGCTGAAGCCGCTCTCGATCGGCACGCCGCGGGGGTCGTCGGGGGCGCACTGGAGCCAGCCCTGCTGGGTGCCGCCGAGCAGCCGGCCGGTGTGCCAGCCGCCGCCGCGCAGGCCGTGCGGGAACCCGGCCACGACGACCCGGTGGCCCCACAGGCTGCGCGGCTCGGCCATGCGCAGCGGGCGTCCGCCCGGGGGCGCGGCGTCCAGGCGCAGGACGGCTATGTCGCCCGAGCCGTCGGCGGCGGTGTGGACCCAGTGCTCGACGTGGGCGCGCACGGGCGCGTGCTCGCCGGCGAAGGGCAGCTCGACGGTGACCCAGGCGCCCGGTGGGGGCGAGCCGTCGGCCTGGCCCAGGGCGCCGGAGACGACGTGCGCGCAGGTCAGGGCGCGGTCGGGCGCGATGAGGAAGCCCGCGCCCGCCACGTCCCCCTCGGGGCCGCGCACGCGCAGGACGGCGAAGTTCAGCGCCTCGTCAGGCCCCGTTTCCATCACTTACGGTCACCGTCCGTCACTCCGGGTCGTCAGGTGAGCCAGTATGGCCGCTGGGCGGGGGCGGCGTTTGCCGTTCCTTGACATGCGAGAAGGGCGTCCCCCGCAGGGAACGCCCTTCACTCGTGCGTGCGTGTTACTTCTTGACCGACAGCGGGGCCGTGCCAGTGTCCTGCTGACGCCAGGCACCCGTGTCGAACGCCACCGGAGCAGCCTTCCTGCCCACACCGTCACCCCACTTGGTGACCACATACTGGATCTT
>NZ_JBEXYU010000071.1:0-5977 GCF_040631115.1 Nonomuraea sp. NPDC005692
CTCGAAGTCCGGTCGACGAGAGTGCTCACTCACCAGCGGCTACCAGGCACCGAGTCTGCCAGCGAGGCCGACCCGGCAGGTCCCATTAGTCGTCGAAGCCCTCCAACTGCCACTGCCCCATGGCTACGTCCAAGCTCAGCACGAGCACGCCCTCCCCGCGCGAGCTCCCGCAGACACGCCTCCACCGGTCGCCCCCGATGCCCCCGCACGGTGCGCGGCCGCGCACCTGGGCCTACCCCTGCGACCAGCAGTCCGCGCAGTAGCCGAGCCGCAGCTCCCCCGCGAGCTTCTCCACGCGGCACGCCTTGCACAACTTGCGCCGCTGGTCGGGCGGGATGCTGGACGGCACCTGCCCGCGCTCCCGCGCGTACTGCTTCCGCTTCCCGGGCGGGCGGCCCGTACGGCGCCCGCCGTGCGTCATGTCTCGCGCCACCCTCCAAACGTAGCCGCCGCGCGCCCCGCCGGCACGGTTTCCCCGGGACCGTCTTGGGACGGGACACAAGGCCCCACCGGCCGCCACCATGCCCGGCATGGCCGCGGCATCCTACGACCTGCTGATCGAGTAGGGCGCACCCTTCAAGCGCGTCCTCACCCTGCGCTCCCAAGCTGACGGGCGGCCGCCGCTCGACCTGACCGGTTGCACCGTCCGCGCCCACATACGCGCCCACCACGGCGACGACGCGCCCCACCTGTACGACCTGGCCACCGGCGGCGGCCTCACCATCACCGACCCGCCCGCCGGGAAGATCGACCTGCACATCCCCGCCGCCACCACCGCCGGATGGACGTGGCGGGTCGGCGTGTACGACCTGGAGGTCGTGGACGCCGGCGGCGAACCTCTCCCCCTCCTGGCGGGCGCTGTCCGCGTCACCGGCGAGGTGACCCGATGACCGAGCAGCCGGCCGTGGAGCTCGTCGTCCAGCAGACCGCAGGCCCGTCCCTGACCGTCGAGCAGGGCGGCGGCATCACGGTGACGATCGAGCAGCACCAGCAGGTGGTGGAACTCAACCTCGCCGTCCCCGGCATCCAGGGCCCGCCCGGCGCGCGCGGCGAGCAGGGCCCAGCCGGGCCGGAGGGCGGCGCCTTCCAACGCGACTTCGTGTTCGCCGTCCCCGCCTTCGTGTGAGAGGTCGAGCACGGGCAGACCCGGCAGCCGAACCCCACCTGCTTCTCGCCGGACGGGCAGCGGATCGAGGGCGATCCGTCGTACCCGGACGAGCACACCATCCGCATCACCTGGGCCGTGCCCGTATCGGGCACGCTCCGCCTCACCTGATCTCGGGGGAACGTCATGCCGAACTGGCTCCCCCAGCACCGCTACAACCAGATCCCCGGCGTCGGCTTCGTCATGCCGACGTCGTCCACCGAACCGGCCGCGCCGGTCGCGTTCGAGCTGTGGGCCCACCCCGGCACCGGGAAGGCGTCGTGGCGCACCCCGGGTGGGACGTGGATAGCGCTGGACGACGTGGCGGACGGCGCGGTCACCAACGCCAAGATCGCGGCGCGCGCCGGGATCGCCCTGTCCAAGCTGGCCACGAACCCGCTCGACCGGGCCCAGCACACCGGTACCCAGCTCGCCGCGACCATCTCGGACTTCGTGACGCAGGTGCGGGCCAACCGGCTGGACCAGATAGCCACGGCCGGCGCGGATCTCAACGCTGGCGGCTTCCGGTGGACGAACCTGGGCGCGCCGCAGGGCCCGAACGTCCTGCTGGACAAGCGCGCCGGCCTCGACCTGCACCAGCTGCGCCACAGCGCCGCCACCCACCTGGGGGACGCCGAGATCCCGCTGCAGCTCATCATGGGCAAGACCCGGCACAAGAACCCGCGCACCGCCATGCGCTACGTCAAACCCGGCGCCGAAGCCATCGCCACTGCCACCGACGTCCTGGCACCACGCCGCCGTACTCACTGACCAGCACGTTTCCAGTCGGTACGTACTGTCACGGCTTAGCGCTAAATACTCGCGAGTAGGCCCCCCGAGTCTCTGCAAACGACTGTGTATCGCCGCAGGTCATGCAAATCTGTTGGAACTTTCCCCGGGACTACAGCGAGGCCAGAGCGGCAGGCGTGGCAGGAAACGGCCACCGCCGCCGCCCACCTGGCCGACCTCCTGACCGCGTTCGGGGACGAACGTGTGGGCAGGTGCGCGAGGCAGACCGTCGAGGGCTGTGAGTGCTCCAGCCTGCTCGACCCGGTCACCGGGCAATGCACGATGTCCCGCACCACGTACGGCTTTTGGTTCCAGGTCTCCAGCGACCCGCACCGCTTCAACGGCGAGGACACCATCGCCGCCACCGTCGCGCGCCGGGCGCGCGACGGCGATCCGGTCTACCGGTGGATCGCGGACGCCCCCGGCGCGTTGGCCTGGGTGGCCGACATCTACGCCGCGGCGATCCGTGCCATCCTGCCAACCGGAGTGGAGATGCACCCCGCACGGTCGGATCTGGACCCGCCGATCGGTGAGGAATTCGTCGGCCCGATCCGCCTAGACGATTGCAGTTGGCCCGCGACTTACCCCCGCACCTCTGCCGGCGAACTAGACCTGTCGACCCTGCTGAGCCGCATCGACCTTGGCCAACTCCTTGGTCGCGCGTACATGCTGAACAGGAGCTAATCGGTCGGCGTCAGCCAGAGCGTTCCGTGCCTGCTTGCCGTCCGCGCGCCGTACCCAGCTTCGCCTGCTGGGCGGGGTGGGATGCTCGGTAGAACAGCTTCGTCGGCAACGTCTCCTGCCCGAGCTCGTCGTAGAAGTACTGCGCCCCGCGATTGCCGGTGTCAGTGGTCCATTCGACTCTGCTGCACTCGTGCTTGGCTGCCAAGTCGAACAGCGCGTTCATGAGCGCTGTGCCCACTCCGCGGCGTTGCGCTGACTCGGCGACGTAGAGCTCCTTCAAGTACAAGGATCGGGTGAGCCCTTCGGCCGGCCACAGGAAGGAGTAGGAGGCGATGCCAACCGCCTCCTCACCGTCCCAGGCAAGCAGGGCGTAGCCCGCGGGCGGGTCAGACCACAGGGCTTGGTGGATCTGACGGAACCGAACGTCGAGGGGTTCCACCTCCGTAGCGCCGTAGAAGCGGTCCATCTCCTCCAGCAGCCCGGCAATGTGGGACATCTGGTCAGCCGTTGCGGCTGCCACTGTGATGGTCATGAGCGCCTTCCGTTAGTCACTGGGGGCCAGGAGCTCACGGAGTTGACGGACAGCGGGCAACGCCTTCTGCTGACGGGGTATCGCGTTCAGGACTTCCTGGCCGCGCATGCGGATGAGTCCCTCCCGTTGATCGTCGGTGAGCGGGACGAGGGTAGCTGCCGCGTACTCCAGCGCGCCAGCGCTGTCGCCGTCCCGGGCAAGGCAGATCGTTCGGTCGAGGCGGGTCAGCGCCCTGTCCAGAAAATCTGTTTCGGGGTACAGGGCCAGGGCTTGCTGTTGGGCTTGCCAAGCTGCCCGAGTGTCGCCCAGGTGGGTGTAGGCGTTGCCGCAGTGGAAGTGGAGTTGGGCCTCGTTGTAGCCGAACGCGGAGTCATTGATCTCGTTGTCGGCCAGTTCCTCCAGGAGGTTGCCGGCCCTGTGTAGAGCTGCTTTCGCCACTTCTGCGCGGGCGGGGCTGAGAGCGGCGTGCGCGCGCGCTTCCAGAGCCGCGGCCAGAACAGGCGCTCGCAACGTGCTGGGCACCCTGGGCCACATCGATCGCTTCCAGGAGATCGCCGGTGTAGAAGTGCCCGTACGCTTCCTGCGCCAGCACCCACGAGCGTGTCCACGGATCCCCGGCTTCCTGTGCAGCTCGACGGGCGGTTCTCGCCCATCGTCTGAATGCCTGGTGGTCGTCGAGCTCGATGTAGGTCAGGCACATGAGCCCCGCCATGTGCGCGGTCACTCGTGTAAGGCGGCGCAGCGACGATGCGGCCCGATACTCGATCATCGTCTGCCGCAGATCTGTCAGGTCGGCTCCGAGATCGTGGACAAGCTGGCCGGCAGGCTTGTAGTGGGCGGCATGCCCGTACTTCAGTACCGTGCGCTCCCAGTCGCCAAGAGATGCCTCGCTCAACGATCCTGCCACGAGCACATCATCCAGGCTTTGGCGGAGCGCGTCGTACCCTGGCCCGCCGAAGAGCTCGCTCTCGGGCATATTGAAGACACGTGAGCAGAGACGCCGATAAAACGCCGTGGTCTCGTGTTTGCCCGTCTCCCACCCGTAGATGTTCTTCTTGAGGGACTCGACTGATGGCAGTCGGGTCGGCCGCTGTTCGTCGTTCGCCGCAGCCTTGATCAGCTCGCGGGCCAGCTCAGTCTGGCTCCACCCGCGGGCATCGCGCTCCTTGCGCACCCGATTTGGCGAGGTTGTGCTCTTGCTCATCACGAACATGCACCTCACAGGGGGCGGAAACGGTGAGACATCCTCCCGTTTCCTAGTCTCTCCGCTTCCTGCACAGCGGGACAGCCGGTCAGATGAATACGTAGCCACTCGTAAGGAGCAGTCCCCGCCGTACCGCACGAACTGGTGCATGCCAGGCGTGAATCGCTTTCTTGGCCTGCACCGTTCATCGCCCGGAGGTGATGATGATCAGCGACAGTGACCCGTCGCTCTTCCTCCAGCGCAGGGTAGAAGAAGAGAGACCGAGGCATGCTACAGCCAGAGGCCGCATCGGGCGCGGGCGGTCACGGCCGGATCCATGCCTCCCGCAGCTGTCGAGTCCGCGCCCAGGCCCCACGAGATCTTCGGCGTGCAGTGAGATGCGGGATCCATCTGACCGTCATCTGTACTGGACGCAGGTCGCCGTCATGTGTCCCTGTGATGGTCGCAATCACCGGCATGATCGTCTCCGTGTCATAGGTTGTCACATCCCGCTCAGACCTCTGTGGCGCTGAAATCAAGGCATGGACGCGAGTCTGTCGGCCATTCTGCCGACCTGACCGTAAGCGATCACCTGACGCAAGGAGTCGCCGTCATGAACCGCATCGTGCTCGCCGTCATGGACCAGGACGGGCAGCCGTGGAGCGTCATGGCTCAGCAACGCGGCACCCAGGCTGGCCGCTCTCGCCACCCCTCAACCTCGGCTTCCAAGATCGAAGATGTAGCTGACCCGACATTCCAGGCATCCATCCGCCCCGCATCGGTCAAGCCGCCGGTCGGCTGATGGATCCGTTCATCACCCCCGGCGCCTACCCCTGGTGGCTTCCCGACAGAGACGTCCCGCTGAGGCGGAAAGAGCTCATCCGCATCAGCGGCGCTGCCTTCTTACGCAGAGTCTTCCTTTGGGCTACAGGCCGCAGGCGGGCCACATGATGTTCCCCCTACCTGGAGACACGGATGCAGTCTTCTCCTTTGCTCAACCTCACCGGATGGCAAAGAGCGCAGACAGAGGCCACACTCTTAACCTTCTACACGACCATCCGCGCCGGCATGGTCCGCCTGTCCGATGGCGGCGGTCCGTTCGGGTTCGACATCACCGCCGCGCTGCTGATTGACGACCTGATGTCTCTCTTCCAATGCGACGCGATCATCGAGACGGGCTGCTTCCTCGGCGACACGACCGACTACCTCGCCCGCCGCTATCCCGCTCTTCCCGTCTATGCCTGCGACATCGACGCCCAGCATGCCGGGTTTACTCACCGCCGGCTCGCGGGGCTGAGCAACGCGTACGTGGAATGTCTGGACTCGCCGCTCCTGATCCGCAGCGTCAGCTTCGACAGGCCCCTGTACTTCCTGGACGCCCACTGGGGCGAGAACTGGCCCCTGCTCGAGGAACTGGCTGGCATCACCTGCGGTGTCACCGTGATCCACGATTTCGACATCGGTCATCCCCGTTTCGGGTTCGACACCTACCAGGGCGTCGCCTGCGGCCCTCAAATGCTGGCCCTGCTGCCGGATCCGCCGCAGGTGTATTTGAACCGCTCCGACTTTCTTGGAGACCCTGAAGCCAGCATGATCGTGCTGGCGGAAGGGAGAATCACACGCGATGCCAGCCCCCAGGAAGTAC
>NZ_JBEXYU010000072.1:0-5666 GCF_040631115.1 Nonomuraea sp. NPDC005692
GTGACCAGCCGTCGATCTCCTGGTCGCAGAGCATCGAACGCCTGGCCTTCTGCCTGTTTCCCATCACCCGAACAACATCTTCAGAGGACTCCTAGGGGCTCCTACCGGCGCGGGTCGAGCACGAGCTTGCCGGTCGTACGCCGTTCCCTGAGCTCCGCGTGCACCTGCCGCACCTCCGACATCGGACGGTCCCCGCCCGCGACCACCCGCAGCCCGCCCGCGATCACCTGCGCCGCCATCTCCGCGTACGCCCCGGCCAGGACGGCGGGCCGCTGGAAGGCGTTGAGCAGCCAGAAGCCGCTGACGGTCGCCGAACGGGGCTGCAGCGCGCGCGGCGAGACCGGCTGCGGCTCCACCCCGCCCGCCATCCCGTAGAAGGCGAGCCGGCCGAACGGCGCCAGCGCAGCCAGGCTCTGGTCGGTGACCCGGCCGCCGGTCATCTCCAGGACCACGTCCACGGGCTCGCCGCCGTTGGCCGCGCGCAGCGCCGCGGTGAGGTCGTCGGCGGCCGGGTCGACGGCGGCGTCCGCGCCCAGCGACAGGGCGAGCTCCCGCTTGGCGGGCGTGCTCGCCGTGGCGATCACCCGGCCCGCGCCCGCCGCCCTGGCCAGCTGCACCGCCAGCGAGCCGACGCCGCCCGCCGCCGCGTGCACGACCACGCTCTCCCCGGCCTGGACCCGGCCGGTGTGGCGGACCAGCCACCACGCGGTCAGCCCCTGGGCCAGCAGGGCCACCGCCGCGACGTCGTCGAGCTCCTCGGGCACCGGGAAGGCGGACGCCTGCGGGACCGCGGCCTTCTCGGCGTACCCGCCGCGCTCCAGCATGGCGGCCAGGCGGCGGCCGTCGGCGGTCCTGCCGACGACCTCGCCGCCCGGTACGACCGGCAGCGTGGTCGCGGCCAGGTAGGCGTTCTCGCGCACCAGCGTGTCGGCGAAGTTCACGCCGCAGCGCGAGACGTCCACGACGACCTGGCCGGGGCCGGCCACCGGCTCGTCCACCTCCCGCACCCGCACGACCTCGGGACCGCCGAACTCGGTGATCTACACGGCTCGCATGACAACTCCAATGGGATCTAGTTCCAAGTGGTACCGAGTACCATAAGGGACGCCGTCCGGAAGCGCTAGACTGAGCCCGTGACCGAGTCCTCCCTGCGCGCCCGCAAGCGACGGCGAGCCCGCGACGAGATCATCGAGGCGGCCTACCGGCTCTTCGCCGAGCGCGGCTACGACGAGGTGACGGTCGCCGACATCGCCGAGCGCGCCGAGGTGGGCCGCACCACGTTCTTCCGCTACTTCGGCGACAAGCAGGAGGTCGTCTTCGCGGGGGAGCACGACTGGCTCGACGGCCTGGCCGCCCACCAGCGCGAGCTGCGCGGCGACCGCCCGCCCGGCCTGCCCGAGGCGCTCGCCCAGGTGCGCGAGCTCACCCTCGCCCTGTGCGCCAGGGCCACCCTCGACCCCGGCCGCTACGTCCTGCGCGAACGGCTGATCGCCGACCATCCCGAGCTCGGCGACCGTACGGCGCGCAAGCAGCGCCGCTTCGCCGAGACGATGACCGAGATCCTGCGCGAGCACGGCGCCACCCCCGAGACGGCGGCCCTGGCCCCGCAGCTCGCGCTGGCCTGCTACACCGCCGGCCGCGCCGTAGCCGGTGACGACCCGGCGGCGCTGGCCCCGAGCGTGGCCGCGGCCTTCGACCGGCTCGGCCTCCTCCCGCCCGCCGCCTGACCCGCCGCCACCGGACCCTTCACGCGCCCGGCTCAGCGCACGTGCACACCGATCAGGCAGGTGTCGTCGTCGGTGTCGGAGTTGCAGTGGGTGAGCAGGTCGTCGAGCCGGTGGTCGAGGGTCGAGGCCGTGCGCGAGGCGACGGCCAGCAGCCGGTCCTGGGCGTGGCGCAGGTTGTGGTCGCGCCGCTCGATCAGGCCGTCGGTGTAGAGCAGCAGCGTGTCGTCGGCCTCCAGCTGCAGCCGGCCCTCCTCGTAGACGGCGTCGGCGAACGCGCCGAGCAGCGGCCCCTTCACCATCGGCAGCTCCGTGCCCTGCGCACCGCGCAGCAGGATCGGCGGCAGGTGCCCGGCCCTGGCCCAGCGCAGGACGCGGGTGGCGGGGTCGTACAGGCCGCAGATCGCGGTCGCCGTCATGCGGTCGGCGAGGTGGCGGGCGACCAGGTTGAGCCAGCTCAGCAGCCGGGCCGGGCCCGCGCCGGTGGTGGCCAGGCCGCGCAGCGCGTTGCGCAGCACCACCATGCCCGTGGCGGCCTCGACGCCGTGCCCGGCCACGTCGCCCACCGACAGCAGGATGCACTCCGACGGCAGGACGACCGCGTCGTACCAGTCGCCGCCGACCAGGTCCTCCTTCTGCGCCGGACGGTAGCGGACCGAGATGCGCAGCCCGAAGGAGTCCATGCGGCCGTGCGAGGGCGGCATGATGGCGTGCTGGAGCTGGAGGGCCAGGCGGTTGCGGGCGGCGGACTGCCGTTCGGTGTGGGCCAGCCTGTCGCGGGTCACCGCCAGCGCGACCTCCGTCCAGTGCTGGGGCGAGACGTCCTGGTAGGCCCCCCGCAGCGCGGTCAGCCGGCCGTCCGGGGCGAACACCGGCTCGGCCACCACGCGCAGATGGCGGGCCACCCCGTCGGGGCGTTCGAGCCGGAACGCCGTCGCCGCCGGCCGCCGGTGATGCAGCACCGTGCGCAGGAAGAGGCCCACGGCCACCTCGTCGTCGCGGTGCACGTGGTCGCGCAGGCGTTCCAGCGGGACCGGCCGGGCGTCCGGCGGCAGGCCGTACAGGGAGAACATCTGGGCGTTCCACATGATCTGGCCGGTGAGCGCGTTCTCCTCGAAGCCGCCGATGCGGCCCAGACGCTGGGCGTGCTCGAGCAGGCGGGCCTGGTCGTCGTGGTCGCGCCGGACGAGCAGCACGCTCCCGCCGTGGCGGGTGATGCTCACCTCGGCCGTGGAGGCCGCGGTGAAGGGCATGTCGGTGGCGCGGAACGGCTCGCCGGTGGCGTGCACGTGCTCGATCCTGGCCAGCAGCTCCCCGGCCGCGAACGGGTACGCCTCCAGCAGCAGCCCGCCCGCCCGCACCGCCGCCGACCCGTTGGCGTGGTGGACGCGGAAGTCGGCGATGTGGCCCTGCGGGTCGAGGTGCGGCACCAGGACGAGCGCCGGGTCGGACATGGAGTCGGCCAGGGCGGCCAGCTCGGCCAGGGCGGCGCCGGCCCGCGCGGGCGGACCGGGGGAGTTCAGGGTGAGGGCGCACAGGTCGGCCAGCGCCTCGATCTGGCGTTCCATCCTGGGCGTGGGCTCGGGACAGCCACCCGGCCAGCAGATCTCCAGGACGCCGAGCACCCGTCCGCCCAGCCGGGCCAGCGCGGTGACGCGGCCGCCGGTCAGCTGGTGGCGGCCGATCGAGGGCGGCCCCTGCGTGGTGTGCCACAGCGTGCGGCGTTCGATCAGCGTGCTGGTGGCGGGCGTGACCAGGCCCGGCGGGACCTGCCGCCAGAGCCCGGCCTCCTCGGCGCTGAAGCCCGCGTGCCCGGCCAGCGTCAGCGACGTGTCCGGCCCGGCCGCCCACACCGCCACCGCCGTCGCGCCGATGGGCAGCAGGGCCGTCTCCAGCACGGCGTGGGCCGCCGCCTGCACGTCCGTGGCGCCGAGCGCGGCGCTCTCGGCCGTCCGCAGCCGCACCGCCGCCTCCGCGTGCCCGGCAAGCGGCTCGGGACCGCCGTCGAGCCCGGCGGCGCCGGTCAGGGACGCGTCGGCGATGGGGTCGTCGGCGGCCCGGTTGACGACGTCGGCCGCCAGCTCGGCCTGCGACCGCCCGGTCCTGGCCGCGAGCGTGGCGAGCTGGTCGGCGGCCTGCGCCGGGGCGCAGCGCAGGCGTTCGACCAGGATGCCCTTCGCCAGCTCGACCAGCGCGCGGTCGTCGGCGGCGCGGCGGACCTCGTGCAGCTCGGCGCGCAGGCGTTCGACGGTCGCGGCCAGCCTGGCCAGGCCCGTCTCCTCGGCTGAACTCCCCATGGCTCGACTCCTCACCGGGTCAGGCCGGATCCATCCAGTGCTGGATGCGTTCGATCAGCTGGTCGGCGTCGACCGGTTTGGTCACGTAGTCGCTGGCTCCGGCCGCCAGCGACTTCTCCTGGTCGCCCGGCATGGCCTTGGCCGTGACCGCGATGATCGGCAGGCCGGCGTAGCCGGGCATCTCGCGGATCGTCTCGATCGCCGTGTAACCATCCATCTCGGGCATCATCACGTCCATCAGGATCAGGTCCGTCTCGGGGTGGGCCGTCAGCGTGTCGATGCCCTTGCGGCCGTTCTCGGCGTGCAGCACGTCGATGCCGTGGATCTCCAGCATGCTGGTCAGCGCGAACAGGTTGCGCGCGTCGTCGTCCACCACCAGGACCGTGCGCCCGGACAGCGTGTTGTCGATCTCCCGGCCCGACGCCGCCCCCACCGTCCGGGACCTGACCAGCGGCAGCACGTCGCCGGGCTGGTCGGCGGTCAGGTGCAGGGCGATGCGCTCGCGCAGCTCGTCGAGGCTGGACAGCAGCTCCAGCGGCCGGTCGCCGATGCGCGCCTCCTGCGACGGGCCGGAGCGCCAGTTGTTGTAGGCCAGCACCGGCACGCCGTGCAGCCCCGGATCGCCGTCCATGGCCTCCAGCAGGCCGTAGGCGGCCCGGTCGGGCAGGTCGAGGTCGAGCACGACGCAGTGGCACGGCTCGGCGGCCAGCAGGCTCGCCGCCTCCTCCGCGCCCGTCGCCTCGACCACCTGGACGGTCCCGCCCAGCGGGTCGGGCGACCCGGCCAGGCCGCTCACCACGCTCTCGGTCACCAGCGACAGCAGCCCGTGCGGGCGTTCCTCGATCACCAGCAGCCGCCGCGGCTGACCGGCCACCGGCAGCGCGACGGCCGCGGGCGCGCCGCCGGTCGCGTGCCCCTCGGCGCCGGGCTGGGCGACCGGCAGGTACAGGGTGAACACGCTGCCCTGGCCCGGCGTGCTCTGGACGGTGATCGCGCCGCCGAGCAGGTAGGCGATCTCGCGGCTGATGGACAGGCCGAGGCCGGTGCCGCCGTACTTGCGGCTGGTGGTGCCGTCGGCCTGCTGGAACGCGCCGAAGATGGCTTCGAGCTGCTGTTCGGGGATGCCGATGCCGGTGTCCATGACGCGCAGGGCGATGGCGGGGGCGTGCGGGCGCACCGAGACGGGCAGTTCGCCGTGCGCGGCCGGCTCGATGCGCAGCTCGACGCCTCCGGTCTCGGTGAACTTGACCGCGTTCGACAGCAGGTTGCGCAGCACCTGGCGCAGCCGCGAGTCGTCGGTGAGCAGGTCGGCGGGCACCCCCGGCCCGGTGGTGATCCGGAAGTCGAGGCTCTTCTGCGACGTCATCGGCCGGAACGTGGCCTCGACGTAGTCGAGAAGCTGGCGCAACGGCACCCATTCGGGGTTGATGTCCATCTTGCCCGCCTCGACCTTGGACAGGTCGAGGATGTCGTTGATCAGCTGGAGCAGGTCCGAGCCCGCGGAATGGATGATCCCGGCGTACTCGACCTGCTTGGGCGTCAGGTTGCGGGTGTGGTTCTGGGCCAGCAGCTGGGCCAGGATGAGCAGCGAGTTGAGCGGCGTGCGCAGCTCGTGGCTCATGTTCGCCAGGAACTCGCTCTTGTA
>NZ_JBEXYU010000073.1:0-5635 GCF_040631115.1 Nonomuraea sp. NPDC005692
ACAACGATCCCGCCTCCGTGGTGTTCGGCATTGGCTGGGGAGCCACGCATCACTCCCTGCCCTTCGCCGCCGCCGTGCTGGCCGCCGTACAAGCTTCCATGATCGAACAGGTCGCGACGGAAGGCTGAGCTGCTGACCCGTTTCTGACCTTTGTGCGCGTTGGCGCCTTGGCACTCAAGGCCCCCGGCGGCCGGCCCAAGTCCGCGCTCGCGCCGGAGGGCGTGGACGCGGTGCTGCACCTGGCGGGGGCGGCGCCGAGTTGGCCGGGCTGCTGCGTAAGGGCGGCGGGCTCGCCTCCGCCCGAGGGCCGACCCCGGACGCGGTCCAGAGCGTCGAGGTCACCGTGCACACGATCATGGCGGACCCGAACCCGCAGACGCTGACCGAGCTGGCCGCCCAAGCCGCCGCCGGAGCGCTGCGTGTCCCGGTCACCGCCACCTGAAGGAGAAGCTGAAGCCCAGACTGCCCTGGGCAGAGGACTACTCCGCCGGCACCGTCCGCTTCATCGGCATCGCCGAGCTCGCCGGCGCGCTCGGGCCTCCTGCCCGCGGCTACCGGCATCGTGCCGATCCTGACCCCGCTGGCCGCGACCGGCCTGGCCGTGATCATGGTCCTGGCCGCGCTCGCCCGCGCCCGCCGTAAGGAACCCGCCGCGATCGCGATGAACGCGCTCCTGTTCCTGCTGGCCGCGTTCGTCGCCTGAGGCTGCTTCGGCCCGGATGATGGCCGACGGCCTGGCCGAGCTGGGCCGCCCTGCCCCGCCGCGCGCCGACCGTTCGGCGGCCTTCGGCCCCGGCGGCATGGTCCTCGCCAGCAGCTCCGATCAGGTTGCTGACCGCATCCTGCACCTGCACGGCCTGCTCGGCCACTCCCGCCAGATCCTGCAGATGGACGTCGGCGGCCTGCCGCAGCGCGACTTCCTGCACGCCATCGAACTGGTCGGCACCAAGGTGCTGCCCCAGATCGGCGCCGAACTCGGCTGACCGCCCCATGGCCACCGCCGAGGCTTCCCGGGGCGTGACCAAGAAGGTCGGTGGCGAAGAGCGAAGGACCTCTTGGGACAACGTGAAGTGTGCAACCTGGAGAATCAGCGACATGGGCTCCGCCGGGTTTTGCAAGCGGCGTCGCGTTCTCTTCGAAACCGCGACGCCGCGAGAGGTTGTTCGGGTGGGCTCGGATTGTTGCACTAGTGCACAGAATGACGTTTCCCGGTGCTGCCATGGGATCAGGCGTTCTCTTGCGTACGGTGTCCACATGAAGTATCTGGAAGGGCCTTTCTCCCCCCTTACTGAAGAGGTCACCGCCTACGACCTGCCTGTCACCGGGCGGATCCCGGCCGAGCTCAACGGCCGCTACCTGCGCAACGGGCCCAACCCGCTGGGTGTGGAAGACCCCGTTGTGCACATCTGGGGCATGGGCCAGGGCATGGTGCACGGGGTGCGGCTGCGTGACGGCCGCGCCGAGTGGTACCGCAACCGCTTCGTGCGCGTAGCGGGCTTCGCGCCCATGGTGCACGTGATCGAGCACGCTCAGCGCACCTTCGCCTTGGCGGAGGGTGGCCTGCCGCCCGCCGAGTTGGACGAGGAGCTGAACACCGTGGGCGTGTGTGAGCTGGGTGGGACCGCGGAGGGGTTCACGGCGGGGGCGCACTCCAAGCACGACCCGCTCACCGGCGAGTTGCATTCGCTGTCGTACATGCCGGGCCGCGACTTCGTCCAGTACATCGTGACCGACCCGAGGGGAAGTGTCGTCCGGACCACCGCCATCTCCATGACGCGGACGCCGTTCATGCACGACTTCGCGCTCACCGAGGAGCACGTGGTGTTGTGGGACACGCCGCTGGGTTTCGACGGGTTCGAGTGCCGGTGGTTGCCGGGGCACCCGACGCGTGTGGGGGTCATGCCGCGGACCGGTGGTGAGGTGCGCTGGCTGGACATCGACCCGATCCATGTCAGCCACACGCTCAACGCCTACGACGACGGCGACGCGATCGTGGTCGACCTGGTCACGGCCGAAGGGCCGTTCGATCCCGCCGACCCCGGAGCGATCCGGCCCATGCTGGACCGCTGGACGATCACGCCGGACAAGATCCACCAGCAGCGCATCGACGACCGGCCGCAGGATTTCCCGCGTGTGAACGAGGCACGTACCACCCGCCCGTACCGATATGGCTACTCGGCCGCGACGGCACTGTACGGGATTCCGTTCGCGCCCGAGGGCATGCCGCCGGACGACGCCTTCACCAACGCCCTGGTCAAGCACGACCTGAAACGAGGGACGCATGAAGTACACGGGTTCGGCAAGGACGAGGCGGTCGGTGAGGCCGTGTTCGCCGCCGCGGGGCAAGGGGAGGACGAGGGCTACCTGCTCACGTACGTGCACAATCCTCGCCGAAACGCCAGCGACCTGGTGATCCTCTCCGCCCAGGACTTCACGGGTGAGCCCGTCGCGCGCGTCCACCTTCCTGTCAGAGTGCCGCTCGGTCTGCACGGCAACTGGCTGCCTGACCGCTGAGACATGGCAGCATGGCCGTCGTGAACGATCCGCAACCGCCGTACCTCCGGATCGTCGCCGACATCGAGCGGCGCATCGCCGACGGAGAGTTGCAGCCCGGCGCGCCCGTCCCGACCACCAGGGCGATCATGCGCGAGTGGGGCGTCGCGATGGCGACGGCCAGCAAGGCGCTGGCCGCGCTCAAGCAGGCAGGCGCCATCGAGTCGGTGTCTCGGGTCGGCGCCGTGGTCGCTCCCCGGAGACTGCCCTCACGTTCGGCTGGGGGTCTCGAACGCGACCGCGTCGTCCGCGTGGCCCTGGAGATCGCCGACGCCGACGGCCTGGCCGCACTGTCCATGCGGGCGGTGGCGGCCAAGCTCGGCGTCGCCACCATGGCCCTCTACCGGCACCTCGAGGCCAAGGCCGAGCTCACCCAGCTGATCGCCGATGCCGCGTTCGCCGAGATCGAATATCCGGAGCCGCCGCCGGGATGGCGTTCCCACCTGCGGGTGGCCGCTCAGCTGCAGTGGGCGGCCTACCAGCGCCATCCCTGGCTTCCGCGGCTCGTGTCCATCACCCGGCCGGCCACACTGCCCGGGCAGCTCGCATACGGGGTATGGACCCTGCGCGCGCTCGACGGCCTCGGCCTGGACCCGATCACCCGCATGCACGTCTACGGCACGATGGTGAACTACGTGCGGGGGACGGCGATCAACATCGAGAGCGAGGCCATCGCCGAGCTGGACACGGGGATGACCAGCAAGCAGTGGGGTCAGGCCAAGCTGTCCGTCGACGGGCCGCTGATCGCCCAGGTCGCGGAGCCGGGCGCGGAGCTCGACCTGCAATCACTGTTCGCCTTCGGCCTCGAACGCCTGCTGGACGGCCTGGCCACCGTGATCGCGCCCCGGGAGATCCGCCGGTGACCGGGCCTTCACCGGAGCCGCCTGCCGGTTGGCCGCCGGCGGGCGGCGCATCTGGCCCACCGCCAAGGACGCCGCCAAGAGCGCTGTCGCGGGGCGTTGGGCAGCACGTTGGCCGTGCGTAGTCGGTGGCGTGCCGGCCAGGCCGGTGGATTCCACCGGCCTGGCCGGGCGCCGCGATCACGCTCTTCAGGTTGGAGAGCGGGGAGCAGGGCGTCGTGGCTTGCCTTTGTGAGTCGCCGACGTCTGCGTGAGGGCCAAGAATGATGGCCCATGAACGGGGACGAGGCGAATGCTTCCGCCGAGCGGTTCACCCGCCTCGATCGGGCTGCACGAGCACTTCATCGTGGCCCGCGCTGCGGGCGAGCTCGACCACACCTCCGCCGGGCTGCTGCACCGGCAGGTCAAAGACGCCTGGGAAGCCACCGGTTCCGCGGGCCTGGTCCTGGACCTGAGCGGCGTGACGTTCTGCGACTCCATGGGCATCGGCGTGCTGGTGCTGCTGCTGCGCCAAAGCCGGGAGCAGCAGAGCACCCTGGTGCTGACAGATATCCGGCCCGGCTGGAGCGCATCTGGGCGATCACTGGCTTGCGGACCGCGCCGACCGGCTCCAGACCGCGCGGGCGCACCGCCACTCGCGGGTGCCGGTCGGCCCGGCTGACCGCCGCCTGCACGGGCGTCGCGGCGGAGTTGCCCAAAATCACTCGTGAGCGGGCCATTCCTCGGCCAGGAGCGCGTATGAGAGACCGTCGAGCCATCCCTTGGTGCGGTGGAGTGAGTCTTTCACCGTGTGCTGTTCGCGGCGCATCCCGAGCCGCTCCATCAACCGCCACGAGGATTCGTTGTCGTAGAAGCAGTCCGCGTGCAGGCGACGCAGGCCAAGACTCTTGAAGGAGACGTCGATGAGGGCGCGTACCGCTTCGGTGGCGTAGCCCTTGCCGCCGTAGGCGGGATCGAGCGTCCACCCGAGCTCTGCTTGGACGCTTTCCGCCTGGTCAGCGACCTCTTCCTGGGCCCAACCGTCCTGGACCCTCAGTGTCAGGTCACCGATCACCCGGCCGTCCAGTTCGACGATGAGCAGGTCTACGAGCCGCTCCTCGCGGAGGAAACGCTCACGGTAGTCGTCGTAGGTCTCTGTGGCGGCCGCGACCCATTCGTGAGTCTCCGGCAGCTGCCGGAAGGCCCAGGTCGCGTCCAGGTCGTCGGGGGCAGCCCGGCGCAACAGCAGCCGCTCGGTGGAAATCGGCCAGTCCAGCGTGTCAAGAGGGTGACGCATGGGCCCTCATACTGACAGCGGGCTGTGGTGACACACAAACGGATTACTGCGGACGACGTCTCCGACAACGACGCGGCGATCGCCCTACAGGAACCGACAGGACACCGAAGCGACCAGGGCTCGCGGAAACCCGCGTCCTGAAAATCAAGTGGGCCCGGCGGCCGGGGCGGGACGGCTTGAACGGGACCATGCCGGCGTTGACGAACAGCAGGTTCGGTCGTCGGCGGCCAGCGGCGCGCTGGGCACGATCTCGTGTCCGGCGGCCGCGAAGCGGGCCAGGAAGCACCGTTTGACCTCTGCGGTTCGCATCGTTCATCTCCGGTCCGTGGGACAGCTCCATCATTGTTGCCTATTATTCGTAGTTGCAAATTACTGGCGATAAGGGGTGGCATGGCGATCGTCCTGGGCATCGAGACCTCCTGCGACGAGACCGGCGTCGGCATCGTCGCCGACGGCCGGCTCCTGGGCGCCGCCCTGTCGTCCTCGATGGACGAGCACGCCCGTTTCGGCGGCGTGGTGCCCGAGATCGCCGCCCGCGCCCACCTGGAGGCGATGGTCCCGTGCGTGCGGGCCGCCTTCGAACAGGCCGGCATCAGCCCGTCCGGCATCGACGCCGTCGCGGTCACCGCCGGGCCCGGACTGTCCACCGCGCTGCAGACCGGGCTCGCCGCCGCCAAGGCCTACGCCCTGGCCCTGGACAAACCCCTGTACGGCGTGCACCACCTGGCCGGGCACGTCGCCGCCGACACCCTGGAACACGGGCCGCTGCCGCCCCGTTCGGTCGCGCTCGTCGTCTCCGGCGGGCACACCTCGCTGCTCCTGCTCGGCGACCTGGCCCGTGACCCGATCACGCACCTCGGCGACACCCGTGACGACGCCGCCGGCGAGGCGTTCGACAAGATCGCCCGCATCCTCGGCCTGCCCTACCCCGGCGGCCCCGCCATCG
>NZ_JBEXYU010000074.1:0-4984 GCF_040631115.1 Nonomuraea sp. NPDC005692
CGCTGCGGTAAGGCGGGCGACGATGCGGTCGGCCAGGTCGCCGGGAGCGGGACCGGACGCCGGGGTGGTGGCGTCGGGGTTCGGGGTGGTGGGGTTCGGGGTGGTGGGGTCGGGGAGCCAGCGGAGGTCGCCCGTGCCCAGGGTGATCACGGCGCGGGGTCGCATGGGTTCCCCGGCTCGGCGTGACAGCAGCACGATGGCACCGACGCGGGCGGTCATCGGGTCGAGCTGGATGCCGGGAACGCCCGGAAGGTTCGTACGGCCCAGGGTCAGGTGCGGCGTGAACCCCTCGGGACGGCCCAGGCAGCGGGGGAAACGCTTCTGGAGAACGCGGCGCAGGCGCGCCCACGCCTCAGAACCAGCGGCGGAGGCGACGGTGCCCGAGTCCGCGGTGGCAGGGTCGGGGGCGGCGGGGTCCAGCCAGATGGTTGTGTCCCGCTGGTGGCGGAAGGTGCGGATGCCTTCGAGTCGTACCGGGAAGGGCTGGACCTCGGCGGCGGCTTCGGCGAGCAGGGGCGCCGCCGCGTCGAAGGCCGGTTCCGGGACGAACCCGAAGAGCAGGTTGACGTGCGGCGGCCACCGGTCCACCTGCGGATCGCAGGCGCGGCGTACCGCCTGGATCGGCGGCCACAGCTCCTCGGGCGGGATCCACGCCACGGCCGTACGCGCGCTCGGCGGCACGTCCAGCACTCCGGCGGGCACGGCCCCCGTGATGTCGAGCACGGCGTCCACCCCGTAATGGTCGGAGACGTGCAGCCCGCCGGGACCGGGGGTGTCGCCGAGGAGGGTGGCCGCGACGGTCCTCGGACGGCCGCGCAGCAGGACGCGGTCCAGCCGGGCGGACCGGCCGGACAGCGACGACAGCGCCGCCAGCGGGTTGGCGCGCGGGTCGAACGTGGGCGTGTCGTCCCCCGGCCCGTACGCCTCTGTCCAGGCGTCGCGCAGCCCGAGCGCCGAGGCGGGGGTGTCGGTGCCGTCGTTGAAGTCGCCCATCAGCACCAGGTCGCCCTCGACGCCGGCCAGCCCTTCGGCGATGCGGGCGAGTTCGGCCCGCCGCCGGGTCGCGCTGCCGGCGGTGTGGTCGCTGGTCAGGTGGGTGGTGGCGACGACGAGCGGCCCGGTGGCGGTCTCGACCGCGAGGGCGGCGACCGCCTTGTGGGGGCCGAGCCCGTGCCAGGCCGCCTCCAGGACCGGAAGGCGGCTGAGCAGCAGCAGGCCGCTGTCGGCGATGTCGTGGCCGCCCGGGTCGGCGGCGACCGTATACCCGGCCCGCACCCAGGGGGCCGCCAGCAACAGGGACAGCAGCGCGGGCTCGACCTCCTGCAGCGCGATGACGTCGGCGTCGGCCGCCTCCAGACTCGCCAGCAGCAGGGGACGTCGCCGCGCGGTGTCGATCCGGTCGCTGTCGTAGCGGTCCCACAAGGTGTTCCAGGTCAGGACCCGCAGCGCCACCGCGACGCAGGCCCGCGCCCCGCCGGTGGACGCCGGGGGCGGCGTCGTGCCGGGCTGCCAGCCGGTGGACCGGTTCCAGATGAGCGGGGTTCTGGCCGTGAAGAACGGGGCGCGCAGGAGGCGCGGGCGGCGTACGCGGCCGGCGTCGCAGGTGTCGACGCGGTCCACGCCGGTGGCGCGGTCCCACACCAGTTCGCCGTCCGCCTCGACGAACAGCACCCGGTGCCACGGGACGTCGCCGCCGGGCACGAACAGCGGCAGCGGCACTCGCTTGGGGGCGGCGTCCCGCTGGCTGAGGCCGAGCACGAAGCGCGACGGGTCGAAGCGGGGGTCCCAGCGGACCCGGTGGTAGATCTCCTCGCTGGTACGCATCACGCCTCCGCCTCGTCCAGGGCCCCGTCCGCGTCCTCGACCGTGCCGGACGGGCCGACGTACCAGGTGCGATGGGCCTGGCCCGGGAACGGCGGGACGAACCTGCGCAGCTGCGCCTCCAGCACGTGGGGCGGCACCGGATGGGCACGGCGGGCGTTGCGGCGGCGCAGCTCGTTCTCCTCCACCAGCGTGACCGCGTGCGTGGTGAGCGCGTCGCGGCGGCGGGCCACGGCGTGGACGAGGGCACGCTGGTGCTGGTTGAGCGAGGTGGCGTCCCAGACCACGGTGCCGCCGGCGGCCAGGGCGGCGTCGAGGCGGTCGAGCGCCTCGCCGAGCACTTCCCTGTTGGCCCGCTGGTCGGCCCGCGACCCCTTGGCCGCGCGCAGGTCGTCCAGCGACACGTACGCGTCGACCCCGGGCAGGGTGGTGGCGAAGGTGCTCTTCCCGCTGCCCGACGGGCCTACCAGGTGAACGAGGTGCGGGAAGGGCTTCGACCGCCACCGCCAGGTCGCCGCGACGGCCTCCTCGACCGTGGAGATCCTTCCCCCGGCCCAGGCCGCGCGCGCCTCGGCCCAGCAGCGTCCGGCCGCCTGGTCGCCGAGATCGGCCAGGGCGTCGCGCAGGCCGGCGCGCAGGGGTTCCAGCGGGCCGGGTTCGAGCAGGCCGGCATCCTCGGCGTGCAGGGCCGACCATTCGACCTGCGCGCGTTCGTCCGCTGCGGTCTCGTCCGTCCGGCCCGCCGTCGCGGCGGCCGCGACCGCGTGCAGCACGCCGAGGTCGGCGGCCAGCGCCATCCGTCCGAGCCCGGCCCGCCGCTCCTCGTCCGGGTACGCCCGGCGCAGCGCCCCTTCCAGCCCCGCCAGGTCCGCGACCCGCCGCGCGGGCCGCATGCCCACCGGCCCGGCGAGCCGCGCCGCCAGCCGCGCCCTCGGCACGTCCCGCAGCACGGTGGCCAGCACGCCCGCCAGCCGCGCGTCCCCCCATCGCCCGATCACGTCCAGCCGGGCCGCCACCTCGCCCACCGCCTCGGCGACGTCGCCGGAGTGCCCGTCGCCATGAGCGCCGGCGTTGAGCGCCGCCGCTTCGGCCGGCGCGACGTCGACCGCCGCCAGCAGGGCGGTGACGTCGCAGTCGGCGCCCGACCGCACCGCCCACAACGCCGCACCCGGCCCGAGGCCGTTGGGCACGACGGCGGCGTGCATCCAGTGGGTGCCCGTCCGGACGTGGTCGCGGCGCACCCACTTGGCCATCCGGCCCGCGAACTCCTCCCGCCCGAACCCTTCGGCGGCCCGCACCACGTAGCCCTCCTGCAGCCCGGCGTCCAGCCGCAGCCCGCGCAGGGCCCGCTCCTCGAAGACGCCGCGCCACAGCACCGGCGGAGTCGGGACGCCGAGACCGCGCAGGAAGGCGACGGTGCGGTCCCAGTCGAGGCAGCGGTCGCCGTCCCAGACCGAGAAGCCGTAGAAGTAGCCGTCGAGGGCGGGGTAGGCGATGGAGTGCCGGGCGTACATGTTCTCGCCGCACACCCGCCAGCCGACCGGGATCCGCGCGGCGATGCGCCCGTGCAGGCTCTTGACCCAGGCGCGGGATGGGTGGTGGCCGGAGTCCAGGGAGCGGGCGTGCAGGCCGTCGGGGTAGAGGGTGGTGTTCTCGCCGTCGAGCTTCTCGGTGACGACGACCTCGCGCCCGCGCAGCCCGGACAGGTCACCCGCGCGTACGTCGTCCGGCGTCGCTCCGGGCGACCAGGGCAGGTGAGGGGTACGCGGGTAGTGCACGCGCATGATCCCTCCCCCTGACGTCCCTGCGGCTGGGGTCACTGTACAAGTGTGGAAAATGCGGCCTCCATCGAATAAATCGGGGCGCCCCTTTCGCCCGTCGGAGCCGGTGGGCTCAGTGTCGTCCAGAAAATAGGATGAGGGTAAGATTGACTCGACAACGCGACCATCATCCTCGCCAACGAGGCCGGCCAGCTGGCCCAGCCGGGTGAGCAGGTCAGCGCGCCGGACGGGCAGGGCCAGCATCAGCTGCTCACCACCCCGGCACTGGCGCTGGCCGAGCGGCGCCTAGATGATTGAGTCCAAGGTGTCGGGTGACAGTGGTCGTAGCGGGTCAGTGATCTCTTGACCGGCTGGCCGGTGTGGTCGTTGTGCCAGATCGCCGCAGTCAGGGCCAAGACCTTGACGAAGATGCGGACAATGACGCCGGCCGGCGTACGTCCGCCGTGTCGTTCCAGGTCAAGCTGGCCCTTGAAGGTCTGGTTGATCGACTCGATGGTCTGGCGTAACGGCTTGAACAGCTGCGTGTCGGCCCGCTCGGGCTCACCGGCCCGAGCTGGACGTAGCAGCCGCACCCCGCCCTCGGCCAAGCTCCCGCTCGAAGACACGGCCGTAGAACTGCCGGTCGGCGATCAACGTCGGATGCGGATGGTCGGCCAGTACCCGGGGAGCGGTGGCCAGCATGCCCAGCAGCACCTCGCGCTCATCGGCCTTGGCGCCGCTCAGCGCGAACAGCACCGGCAGCCCGCCCAAGGTGCACACCAGGTGCAGGCGCAGCCCCCAAAAGTAGCGGGAGTGGGAAGCGCAGTAGCCGTCCTCGGCCCACCCGGCCAGCGCGCTGCGCCGCGCCGTCTCCGCCGAGCGGCCGCACTCCACCGGAGTGGAGTCGGCCACCCACACCTCATCACTCCACAGCGAGGTGTCGCAGGCCAGGAACCGGATCACTGCCGTCACCATGGGGATCGACTTGCGCAGCCGCTTGCCGTAGCCCGACTGCTGCGGCAGACAGGGGAACATGCCGCGCAGTTCGGCGTGCGCGTACCGCAGCCAGCGGCGCTCACAGTGGTAGCCCAGCAAGGCCGACAGCACCGCCAGTGTCACCAGCTCGGCGTCACTCAACCTCGGCACGATGCCCACTCGAGGCCGCCACGGGGCCAGTTCCGGCGCACTCTTCAGCAGATCGTCGACCCTCACATAGAGTGCGGTTGCGAGGGTGTCCAGTTCGGTCGTCACCACCCGAGAATGGACATCCTCGCCCTATCTCCGCAGCTATGCCTTGGACTCATTCATCTAGTACTACAGCGAGGCTTTGAGATCTGTAGCGTGTAAACATGCCAGATGACTTAACCGCTGCTGATCTGCGGGAGTGGGTTACGGGACTGGAT
>NZ_JBEXYU010000075.1:0-4612 GCF_040631115.1 Nonomuraea sp. NPDC005692
GGGCGGCGCCCAGGAGCCGGCCGTCGGCGACGATGCCGACGCCGGTCTCGTCGCAGGAGGTCTCGATGCCCAGGACGATCGCCATGCCACCCCTTTATCACAAGTAATTTGCAACTACGAATAGTAGGCAATAATGATGGCGGCCGTCCTGCGGACTGGAGATGAACGATGCGAACGGCAGAGGTCAAACGGCCCTTGGTCGATGGGCGTGCCCGGCCCGTGCGGCCCCTGCTCCGAGCTGTACTACGACCGCGGCGCCGCCTACGGCAGGGAAGGCGGGCCGGAGGTCGACGAGGACCGGTACCTGGAGTTCTGGAACCTGGTCTTCATGCAGTACGAGCGCGGCCCAGGATCCGGCAAGGAGGATCACCCGATCCTGGGCGAGCTGCCCTCGCGCAACATCGACACCGGCATGGGCCTGGAACGCATGGTGCGGCCCACCAGTCGTGGGCGTGGGTTCGCTGATTTCTTCGTCGTTGGCTTGCGGGCGTGGGTTTTAGCGGTGGTCAGGCCGGTGGCGGTGTAGACGTCGTGGCGTGGGGCGGGTTGGTTGTTGCGTCGCCCGGGGGCCGTCCCGGTCCTGGCCGGGACGGTTTCGGTGCCTGGGCCGGATTGAGCGTCTTGGCGCGCAGGTGCCGAAACCCTCGACGAACGCGAGCAGGCGATGGACGCTGCGGGGATGCAGGCTCCTCCCAAGGACGGCGTAGGTCGGCGGCCAGGCCGGCCCGGACCTGTTCCCTGCTGCCGCCGGATGGCTTATGCTCCCGGCAGTCACCGTATTTCGTCTCGGGGTTAACCAGTACAGGGCCAACGACGACGACATGATTCACCACGAACTTCCTCAGCATCTTGTTCATCTCGGGATCAGCGAGCGAGCGGCCCTGGCCTACACGACACTGCTGAAGACGGGTCCCATCAGCGTGGAGGCGGTCGCCGACGAGCTGCTGTGGGACGTCGCCGACGCCCAGGAGTCGGCCGAGCAACTGGTCAAGCTGGGCCTGGCCGCAGGTTCCGGCGTCGTCGGGGCCACGCTCACCCCGACCGAGCCTGCCATCGCGCTCCAGCGGCTGGTCCATGAGCGGGCCGCGGAACTGCAGGAGGCGCAGATCGTCGCGTCCAACGCCTACTTCACCTACCGCCGCACCGTCCATCCGCAGGCCACTGAGGACCTGGTGGAGGTGGTCACCGGGCCGCAGATCATCGAGCGGATCCACGCCATCGAAGGGGCCGCGGAGTCGCAGGTGCTGCGCTTCGACTCGCCGCCGTACCACACCCACGGAGAGCCGAACGAGGAGGAGATTCGCAACCTGGACAGGAACGTCGAGTACCGCGTCGTGTACTCCAGGTCGGCGGTGCAGAACTCCGACTACTACGCCTGCAACATCAGTCCCTGCATCGCCTCTGGCGAGCAGGCCAGGGTACTGCCGACGGTGCCGGTGAAGCTGACGGTGTTCGACCGGCGGGTGGCGTTCGTGTCGATGTCGTTCGTCGAGGCCGAGATCAACGACTCGATGCTCATCGTACGCCCTTCCAGCCTGCTGTCGGCGCTCATCGGGCTGTTCGAGACATCCTGGCGGTCGGCGTTCCCGATGCATCTGGGAGAGCAGGAGCCGCCGGCGCTCAAGCAACTCCAGCGGCAGATACTGAAGCTGCTGGCGACCGGCATCACCGACGAGAACATCGCCGAGTTGCTGGGCATCAGCCGCCGCACGCTGTCCAGGCACTTGGAGCAGCTCACCTACAGCGCGGGCGCGACCACCCGTTTCCAGCTCGCGCTGTACGCCTCACGCAAGGGGTGGATCTAGCCGTTCGGTCCCCCGCGAAGGATGGCTTCTTCGCGGTAGCCGACCTCTGTGGTCAGGACGTCCAGCCGAGCGCGGCGGGTGAGTCGGCGTCGGCGAGCAGCTTGCGGGGGGTGCCCGAGCCGTCGGCCGGGACCTGCCACACGTCGGCCCGGTCCCGGCCGCGCGAGAGGGCGTAGGCCACGGTGTGGTCGTCCAGCCAGGCTGCCTGGTCGTCCACGCTGCGGGTCTCGGCCAGCGGGGTTTCGCGCAGGGTCGCCAGGTCCAGGATCGACAGCCGCCAGCCTCGGCCGGGGTCGCCGCCGACCGCCGACTTGAAGGCCAGCCTGGTGCCGTCGGGTGACAGCGAGGGGCATTCGACGTTCTCCATGAGGGTCCGCAGCTTCCTGGTCGTGAGGTCTCCCTCGACCAGGTAGCGGTGTCCCGCGGTGGACATGGTGGCGTAGAAGCGCCGGTCGTCGCGGGTGAACGTGACGCCCCAGAAGTTCAGGTCGGCGGCCTCGTACGGTTTCCCGCCGAGGGTGACCGTCCAGTCCTCCAGGGTCGGCACGAGCTCCTGCGTGCGGGTGTCGAGCATGCCCACCCGGGTGGAGAATCGGCCGCCGTTGTAGGAGTCGCCGGTGACGAACACCGTCCAGGTGACCCAGCGGCCGCTGAGCGAGACGCGCGCCCGGTTCGGCACGCCGACCAGCGGGATGGCCCGCCGTTCGGTGAGATCGGCGTCCAGGACGACGAGCTGGTAGGTCGTCAGGTCGCCGTCCAGCCGCAGGCACAGGCCGGTGCCGGCGGCGGCGTAGAAGCGGGCGCAGGACAGCGGTGACACCGTCGGCGAGCGGCCGGGGTCCGTCACGGGCACGGAGATCAGGCGCCCGCGCTCGCCCGGCCGGGTGCTGAGCGCCAGCAGCCGGGCGGCGGGCGCGAGCGACACCGGCCCGCCGGACCGACCGGCGGCCTCGCCTTCCCGGCTGCCGGCGGTGGTGACGGTCAGAACGGCGGCGCCGGCCAGCGCCACCGCGCCGGCCAGCGTGAGCGCGATCCGGGCCCTCATGCGGTGGCCCCCGCGGAGACGTGCCTGCCGAGCAGGACGAAGGTCGCCACGATTGCGGCGACCACCATGACGGCCGCGACCCTGGTCGCCACCTCCGGGCCCCACAGCGACCAGCCCAGTCCGAACGCCGCCGACGATACGAAGTAGGCGAGCGCCTGCGCGGTCTGCACCAGCGCGATTCCGGTGGTGCGCATCCGCCGCGGCAGTACGGCTCCGGCCAGCGCGATGAGCAGGCCGTCGGTGGCGGCGTAGAAGGCGCCGTACAGGCCGACGGTCAGGACGACGGCCGCGGTCCCGGCCAGCGGACCGAACAGCAGCAGGTAGACCACCAGCAGCGCGCCGTACCCGGCCAGGACGACGGGGAGGCGGCCACGGCGGTCGGCGAGAGCGCCCAGTGGGGCGGCGAGCAGCAGGTAGGTGAGGTTCGTCCCGACGGCGATCAGCGGGAACCAGCCGGTGCCGAAGCCCTGGCCGCGCATCAGCATCAGGTACACGAAACCGTCGCCGATGGTGGCCAGCCCGAGCACGCACGCCGCTCCCAGCAGCCGCCGCACAGCGGGCATCCGCAGGAGGCCGGCGGCGGCACGCGGCGAGACGGTGCGCGCGGGGAGGCGGGAGGGTTCGCGGTGGTCCCGTACGAAGGTGACCAGGATCAGCAACCCGATTCCCGCCACACAGAAGCTGGTGATGAAGAGCGCGTCGAACCCGGCCGCCGCCGTGCCGGTCAGCGACAGCACCCCGAGCGCGGCCAGCGGCCCGGCGAAGGCGCCCATGCTGTCCATCGCCCGATGCACGCCGAACGCCCGCCCCAGCTGGGGCTCCGGGGTGGACAGGGTGATCAGCGCGTCACGGGGGGCGGTGCGCAGGCCCTTGCCGCACCGGTCGGCGACGATGGCTGCGCCGATCATCGGCATCGAGCTTCCCGCCACCAGCAAGCCCAGCTTGGCAAACGCGGAGGCAGCGTAGCCGAGCCCGGCCACCGCCTTGCGCCGGCTGGTCCTGTCGGCCGCGTAGCCGCCGGCCAGCCGGAGCAGCGCGGTGGCGCCGGTGTAGAGGCCGTCCATCAGGCCGTACGCCGCCGGGCTCAGGTGCAGGGTGAGGATGAAGTACAGCGGCAGCACGGCGGTGACCATCTCCGCGGAGATGTCGGTCACCAGGCTGACCGCGCCGAGGGCGAACACGTTGACGGCGAGGCGGCGCCCGCCGCCCGTCAGACGTCCGGTCCGCAGGCCGATGGTGGACAGGTACATGTTTCCTCCCGCGCAGAACCGGCGGAACGCCGGTGACCGGGGCCCTCATGAGGCTGCCCGGCCACCGGCCGTCGGGGGTGTCAGTCGGTGGTGACGGTGAGGTCGTCCACCTGGGCCTCGAAGAGGCTGGGGGTGCCGGCGTCGGTGGCCTCCACCAGCAGCCGGACGGATCTGCCCGCGAACGCCGACAGGTCGGCGGTGCCCTGGCGCCAGGCGGCGTCCACCTCGGCCGCCTTACCGGTCTGCTGGAACACCGTGGTCAGCGTCGTGCCGTCGACCACCCGGACCCGCAGGAAGTCGTCGGTGCCGGAGTTGTCACCGTTGGCCACGTTGAAGGACAGACGCAACGTCGCGCTCTTTCCCGCCGGCAGCGCGATCTCCGGTGAACGAGCCGAGGTCAGACCGCCGTCCAGATCGTTGTCACCGTAGGCCGAACCCGCCGTAGCCCCCGTCACCAGGCAGTCGCTGCCCGACGGCGTCGTCCCCAACTGCTTGACGCCGTTGCTGTGAGT
>NZ_JBEXYU010000076.1:0-4589 GCF_040631115.1 Nonomuraea sp. NPDC005692
GGCCCAGAACCCACTCCCGCAGACACTTACCGCTTAACCTGCAGAAATAGGATCACGCGAAGATCGACTCATACACCACGTCCGTGGACGTGACCAGCCAAGCTCAGTCTCGTCCGCAGGACCACACACAGCCCTCGTGATCACTGTCTTGTACCCGGGGTCACCAGCACGCCACGAGACCTCCCGCCCCCTCGTCTAGCTCGGCCACACCATGCTGCTCGGCACCCAAAGTCCCCACTGGGGCGTGCAGGCCGGTACTGCACTCGCCACGCCTCTGGTCCGCATTGGCGTGACCTGTCAGCAGCGGACCAAGTTCGCTCGCCCACGACAGTGCCCCTCCGAGCGGAGTCGCCCGCGACCGCGCGGGTCGATACCCCTCAGAGGCAGCGCTCACGATGCTGACTGCCGGGAGGCCCAGGCTCTGTCTGACATGCGAACCTACGCCGCCCATCCCGGCTACATCGCGACAAACTCAACGGCAACAGCTGCCCATCCCAACGGCAACAGCAGCCTGACAGCCGTTCCCAAGGGCGCCGACGCGGTCATCACCCTGGCAACATCGGCGCCCGCTACGGCCGATTCGTCGACTGCACAAGCGCGACCCCGCGGCCTTAACCCCGTCATTGGCCGCAGAGCGATCTGCAACGGACAACACCAGGATGGCCCACCTGTCGTCCGGCAGCGTGGCGAGTTGGCGATGATCGGCCTGACGCTTGATGTTGGCCGACGGACTCGATTGCTCCCATATGACGCGCCACGCCGCGTCTCCTGCCGACCCTCGATCACAAACAAGCCGATCAAGTCGGGACGGCAGGCACCCTACCCACACAACCAACAGGGGCCAGCGAGCACCAGCCCCCTCATTTCAACCCTTACGTTTCCCCATCCTGATCACCTCGGTCAGGCGGAGTTCCAGGCTCGCCAGCACCGGATCTCTCTGCTGTACCGATCCGGACCCCGCCTCGCGCGCAGCCCCAGCCGACGAGCCGACGTCGTAAGTCATGACAGCACCAGGATGCACCACAACATCCCTGTTCATGTGGCTGCCGATGCCTTGCGCGGCCTGCACATCCCTGAGCAGCCGCCCCCAGGTCCCGTCCGCCGCCCAGCGGCGCTGCCGTTTGTAGACGGTGATCCAACATCCGAACCGATCCGGGAGGCTGCGCCAAGGCGACCCGGTTCGCGCCTGGTACAGCACCCCGTTGATCAGCATGCGCTGGTCTCCGTGCCGCCGGCGTCCAACGTCGCCATCAGGCAGCAACGGCACCAGCCGTTCCCACTCCGCATTCGTCAGGTCCGTATGGCGCATTTATCCCTATCCTCGACTGCTTTCTGCTCTCAGCCTCGTCACCAGGACAATAAGGACGGCCATCGCAAGTCTCCTTCGAATAGCAACGATTCAAGGGGTGAAGGAGTCTTGCAATGGCCGCAGGAACCAGTGTGCCTTCTCCGTCATAGCCTGCGCAGCAGTTCGGCAAGGATTAGTCAAAATTTTCGAGCAACCGTGACAGGGACGTAGACCATCCACGACTATTGCTCATGACTACCGTCTTGCGCTCAACAGTCGCCTGTCATACGAACAGCCACCATGCTAGAGACAATGGACAATTGGGCTCATAGCCTCTCGAGCGGCCAAGCTTGAGCCTTGAACATGGGCGGTATGTCTCGGCGCCACCGCGCTAGGCTTCCTCGGCAGGCGAGTGCAGATGCGGGCTTCCGCGTGCTGCCAGCCATCGAGAAGATCCAGAGGCCGCGGTCCGTGCCTAACTGTCGGCCCCTCGCCACACGAAATCTGTTCGCAACAAAGAAGAGCGTGGTCCCGTGCTTTCCCGGATGCGCGGGACCACGCTTGGGCGAGTCTGTTGGCCGGCCGACGTCCGTTGCGGCCTCAACTCGTGCCATTAGGCTCTCATGGCCGCCTCATACGTTTCTCCTGTTCGACGCTTTAAGAGCAAGGTTCCTTTTGGGCCCCCGCGTGCGAACTTCCGTCGAGGTCCTGGATGAAGGTGATTCACAGGGAGATTCGCCTCCAAGCCGCATCCGTGATGATCAGATGGTCGAGGAGACGCAGCCCGACCGTTCGGGCGGCCTCGGCGAGGCGGGCCGTGACTTCCAGATCGGCCTCGCTGGGATCGAGAGAGCCTCCAGGGTGATTGTGGGCAACGCCGAACATGGCGCCACCGGTGGTGAGCACAAGGGAGATCGTCTCCCGCACGGGCACCGTCGTGTGATCGGCGCCGCCCTCTGTCAACACCGAACGTTTCAGCACGCCACCCCGCGTATCGCACACCACCACGACGAAGCGTTCATGCCCGAGGCCACGCAGTAGGGGCGCGCAGACCTCTGCCAGGTCGGATGTGCTGGCGATGCGCATCCGCGCAGGTTCCGACGCTGCACGCCGTACGAGATGAAAGGCAGCCGCCACCCGCGCGGCCTTGGCCGGCCCTATGCCTCGCAGTCTGAGCAGCCGATGCGGATCGGCGCGCCCGAGTGCGTCGAGGTCGCCGCAGTGTTCGATGACTTGACTGGCCAGTTCCAGCGCGCTCGCCCCGCGGAAGCCGGAGCCGAGCAGAACGGCCAGCAGCTCTCGGTCGGCAAGCACCGCCGCGCCGCTCGACATGAGCCTTTCTCGCGGCCGATCGCGCTCGTACAGATCTTTGACTCGCATTCGCAACCTCCGCACCCGTTCTATCAACGAGGACCGACAATTTCAGGCTCCGAATTCCAGTCCGATAAAGGATGCAGTGGGCGGATATATCGCGCTTGAGCTACGTCGATGGCGGCCGTAGGTCGCGATTGAGAGGAATGGCCGCCTTCGCAATGCCGTGACGCGAACCGAACCAGCGGACGAGTGACCTTGCGTGGCGTAATGCGCAGGATGTTCTCCGAGTGCCTTATGGTTGCCTGCCGGAACGCGTGATTTGCCGGCGTCGATGTTGACCCTGTTGACGGTGGCGGGCGCTCAAGGTGCTTGCCCGGGGCGCCTGACAGCGCCCCTTACGATCCCGCCGCAAGCTCTCTACCGCCCTTGTTCGCTGTCGAAAGAGCAACAGAATGCTCGGGTATTCGATGTCAGCCTAGAAAAGGCAGGTCGGAACCTGGGTGGCCATTGTTCGTCATCCAAGCCCATGATGTCGAAGGGGGCGTTAATGGTTTCGCTGAGGACTCGCCCGCCGAAGCGACGATTATCGAGCTAATTCCGATATGGGCAGCGCGACTCACTGACGTCGGTTCGGAGATCTCACCGAGCGCGAGCCATACGAACCGCCCGAGGCTTCATCCTGGGCATGTGTGCGACACCCGCTGCCGGCAGCTGGGGCGTCTCGTCGGCTCAAATCGTGCTTCGGCGGTCCGACGTCGTCGCCCGGCTGCTCGCGGCCTCGAGGCCATCACATCGTCGGTCAGGAAGACCACGCATTCGCGGATATGCCTCGCCCGATGCGACGGAACGGCGCTCGTGGCCGTCAGCTCAGCCGGCTCACATCCGGGATTTCAGCACGTCGACCTCGCAGCCTGGCGAGAACGGGTCGAAGCCGTGCTCGATCAGCCATCTGATCGCCAGCAGGCTTCGCGAGGACCACCATCCGCGGATCACGTCGAGGTCGACGTCGGCACCGTAGCCGGCGATGACGTCGCCCAGGCGTTCCTCATGTCCGAGCGTCAAGATGGCGAGGTCGAACATGGCGTCGCCCTGGCCCGCCTCGGACCAGTCGATCACGCCGGTGACCTCGTCACCGTCGACGAACACGTGCGTGATCTGCAAATCGCCGTGCGCGAACACCGGCTTCCATGGCCGGAGCGCAGCCTCGGCAACCTCGCGATTGCGCGTGACCAGGTCGGTGGGAAGGACGCCGTTCGTGACGAGCCACTCGCATTCGGCGTCGAGACGCGATGTGACCTCGTCCAGGCTCTGACCGGGCCATGGCGGCAGGGGCGCGTCGTGCAGCATCCGTACGGCGACACCCACCGCAGCCCATGCCGCCGGCGACGCGACAGACGGCTCGCCCAGACGGCCGAGTGCCGTCCCTGGAACAGTGGCGAGCGCGAGCACGGGCGGTTTGCGCCACAAGACCTCCGGCGTCGGGATCGGCGCCATGGCCATCGCTTCGACCTCGACGTCGGTGCGTGTCTGATCGGCGTCGATCTTCAGGAACACGTCGCCGGCACGCAGGGTCGCGCGCTCGTTATGCGCGACGACGACCTCGATCTCCTCCACGTCGGCCATTATCGCGAGGATGACCATCGACGTCGCCAGGTTTTCGCGTGCGACTGCACGGCTGATCGCGTCCCACTGCCCGGAGGCCTGTGCAGGACACTGACCACTGAGGGATCAAGCAAGTGAGGCGTTCCTCGCCTGGAGGCGCAAGTCGCGATCAACAGCGAATCGCCCGGCTTGATCTACGAACAGTGAAGCCTGTGCAGTGGCGTGGACGCCCGTCGCCAAGGCTGATCGGAAGCCGGCGAGAATCCTGGTCCGCAGCTCAAGCTTCCAACTGAACCGCGCCGGGTTTGTTGGAGACCGGGTTACGTGGCTGGGGCGAGAGTAGCTGACTTGATTTCTGCGCGGTAGAGGGTTTCGTATTCGGCGG
>NZ_JBEXYU010000077.1:0-1471 GCF_040631115.1 Nonomuraea sp. NPDC005692
TTGAGGGGATCCCAAGTAGCACGGGGCCCGAGAAATCCTGTGTGAATCTGCCAGGACCACCTGGTAAGCCTAAATACTCCCTGATGACCGATAGTGCACGAGTACCGTGAGGGAAAGGTGAAAAGTGCCCCGGTGAGGGGTCGTGAAATAGTACCTGAAACCGTGTGCCTACAAGCCGTAGGAGCTTACAGGAGCTTGTCTTCTGTGTGATGTGACTGCGTGCCTTTTGAAGAATGAGCCTGCGAGTTATGGTGTGTGGCGAGGTTAACCCGTGTGGGGGAGCCGTAGCGAAAGCGAGTCTGAATAGGGCGTTTGAGTCGCATGCTGTAGACCCGAAGCGGAGTGATCTACGCATGGGCAGGTTGAAGCTCAGGTAAGACTGGGTGGAGGACCGAACCCACCAGGGTTGAAAACCTGGGGGATGACCTGTGTGTAGGGGTGAAAGGCCAATCAAACTCCGTGATAGCTGGTTCTCCCCGAAATGCATTTAGGTGCAGCGTCGCGTGTTTCTTGCCGGAGGTAGAGCTACTGGATGGCCGATGGGCCCGACAAGGTTACTGACGTCAGCCAAACTCCGAATGCCGGTAAGTGAGAGCGTGGCAGTGAGACTGCGGGCGATAAGGTTCGTAGTCGAGAGGGAAACAGCCCAGATCACCGACTAAGGCCCCTAAGCGTGTGCTAAGTGGGAAAGGATGTGGAGTCGCAGAGACAACCAGGAGGTTGGCTTAGAAGCAGCCACCCTTGAAAGAGTGCGTAATAGCTCACTGGTCAAGTGATTCTGCGCCGACAATGTAGCGGGGCTCAAGCACACCGCCGAAGTCGTGGCATTCAGCGCCTTGTGTGCTGGATGGGTAGGGGAGCGTCGTGCAGCCGGCGAAGCAGCAGAGTGATCTAGTTGTGGAGGCTGTGCGAGTGAGAATGCAGGCATGAGTAGCGAATCGAGGGTGAGAAACCCTCGCGCCGGATGACCAAGGGTTCCTGGGGCAGGCTAATCCGCCCAGGGTAAGTCGGGACCTAAGGCGAGGCCGACAGGCGTAGTCGATGGACAACGGGTTGATATTCCCGTACCCGCTTTAACGCGCCCATATCGAACCTCGTGATGCTAAGAGTCCTTAACTCGCCTAAAGCCTTCGGGCTTGGGGTCAGAGTGAACGCTCGATCCGATCGGGTAGTAGGTAAGCGATGGGGTGACGCAGGAAGGTAGTCCAGCCCAGGCGATGGTTGTCCTGGGGTAAGCATGTAGGGCGGAACGTAGGCAAATCCGCGTTCCATATAGCCTGAGATGTGATGCCGAGCCGATTGTGGTGAAGTGGATGATCCTATGCTGCCGAGAAAAGCCTCTAGCGAGTGTTGTGGCGGCCCGTACCCTAAACCGACTCAGGTGGTCAGGTAGAGAATACTAAGGCGATCGGGTGAACTGTGGTTAAGGAACTCGGCAAATTGCCCCCGTAACTTCGGGAGAAGGGGGACC
>NZ_JBEXYU010000077.1:1566-2763 GCF_040631115.1 Nonomuraea sp. NPDC005692
GGCCTCTGCTGGTGATGAGTCTTGCACTCGGAGCTGGTGGGGGTCGCAGTGGCCAGGGGGAAGCGACTGTTTACTAAAAACACAGGTCCGTGCGAAGTCGTAAGACGATGTATACGGACTGACGCCTGCCCGGTGCCGGAACGTTAAGGGGACCGCTTAGTTGTGGTGACACAGCGAAGGTGAGAACTTAAGCGCCGGTAAACGGCGGTGGTAACTATAACCATCCTAAGGTAGCGAAATTCCTTGTCGGGTAAGTTCCGACCTGCACGAATGGCGTAACGACTTCCCCGCTGTCTCAACCGCAGACCCGGCGAAATTGCACTACGAGTAAAGATGCTCGTTACGCGCAGCAGGACGGAAAGACCCCGGGACCTTCACTACAGCTTGACATTGGCGTTTGGAGCGTCTTGTGTAGGATAGGTGGGAGACTGGGAAGCTCGGACGCTAGTTCGGGTGGAGTCATTGGTGAAATACCACTCTGGTCGTTTTGAACGTCTAACTCTGGTCCGTGATCCGGATCGAGGACAGTGTCTGGTGGGTAGTTTAACTGGGGCGGTTGCCTCCTAAAAGGTAACGGAGGCGCCCAAAGGTTCCCTCAGCCTGGTTGGCAATCAGGTGTTGAGTGTAAGTGCACAAGGGAGCTTGACTGTGAGACTGACGGGTCGAGCAGGAGCGAAAGCTGGGACTAGTGATCCGGCATCGGCGTGTGGAAGCGGTGTCGCTCAACGGCTAAAAGGTACCCCGGGGATAACAGGCTGATCTTCCCCAAGAGTCCATATCGACGGGATGGTTTGGCACCTCGATGTCGGCTCGTCGCATCCTGGGGCTGGAGTAGGTCCCAAGGGTTGGGCTGTTCGCCCATTAAAGCGGTACGCGAGCTGGGTTTAGAACGTCGCGAGACAGTTCGGTCCCTATCCGCTGCGCGCGCAGGAGACTTGAAAGGAGCTGTCCCTAGTACGAGAGGACCGGGACGGACGAACCTCTGGTGTGCCAGTTGTACCGCCAGGTGCACGGCTGGTTGGCTACGTTCGGAAGGGATAACCGCTGAAAGCATCTAAGCGGGAAGCTCGCCTTGAGATGAGGTCTCCCACCACGTTTGTGGGTAAGGCTCCCGGTAGACGACCGGGTTGATAGGCCGGAGGTGGAAGCACAGTAATGTGTGGAGCTGACCGGTACTAATAGGCCGAGGACTTGACC
>NZ_JBEXYU010000078.1:0-2720 GCF_040631115.1 Nonomuraea sp. NPDC005692
GGATCGTGCTCGACCTCCGCGCCCAGCACCAGCCGCGCCCCACCGGCGTCGGACACCTTCCCGAACAACCACGGCGTCACCGACGCCAACGTCCACGCATCAGTGCCACGCGTGGCCGGAACGGCGCCCAGACCGCTGCCCGCCGTGCCACTGACCTGGACCGTCGCCGACTGCCACTCCGACCACGGGCCCGACACCTGCCCAGAGGTGGACACCCTGACACGCCAGCGGACCAGCCAGCCGTCCTTCAACTTGCCGGACGTCACGGTGGGGGTCTGCAGGGAACACTTGCTCCACGTCGAGCACGATCCGCTCGACACCTGACCGCTGTCGGACCAGATCAGCCCCGCCCCCTGGACGGGAACCGAAGGGTCGTGCTCGACCTCGGCGTCCAGCTTCAGCGACCGCGACTCGGGATCAGCGCCGTAGGCCGAGAAGGACGGCGTCGTGGACGTCAACCTCCACAGCCCGGACGACAACTGACCCGTCGACACCGACAGATCCGACACCACCGGCTTGGAGATGTCCACCCGCGCCGACTGCCACTCCGACCACGGGCTCGACACCTGCCCAGAGGTGGACACCCTGACGCGCCAGCGGACCAGCCAGCCGTCCTTCAACTTGCCGGACGTAACAGTGGGCGTCTGCAAGGAACACTTGCTCCACGTCGAGCACGAACCGCTCGACACCTGACCGCTGTCGGACCAGATCAACCCCGCCCCCTGAGCGGGAACCGACGGATCATGCTCGACCTCGGCGTCCAGCTTCAGCGACCGCGACTCCGGATCAGCACCCGACGCGGCGAAATACGGCGTCGTGGACGACAACCGCCACAACCCCGACGACAGCTGCCCCGTCGACACCGACAGATCGGACAGCACCGGCTTGGAGGCGTCGATCCGCGCCGACTGCCACTCCGACCACGGGCTCGACACCTGCCCGGAGGTGGTCGCGCGCACCCGCCAGCGGACCAGCCAGCCGTCCTTCAACTCGCCCGCCGCCACTGTCGGCGTCTGCAACGAGCAGGGGCTCCAGGTCGAGCACGATGCGCTCGACACCGCACCGGCGGCCCACCAGATCAGCCCGCTGCCCTGCACGGTGGCCGACGGGTCGTGCTCGATCTGCGCCTCCAGCCGCAGCGACCGCGACTCCGGGTCCGTAGCGTAGGCGGAGAACGACGGCTGCGTCGACGACAACGTCCACAGCCCCGACACCGACTGGCCCGGCGAGACCGATGCCTGGGACACGATCGGCTTGGAGGTGTCCACCCGCGCGGACTGCCACTCCGACCACGGCCCCGCCACCTGTCCAGAGGTGGAGGCCCGGACACGCCAGCGGACCAGCCAGCCGTCCTTCAGCTTGCCCTCTGTCACCGCCGGCGTCTGCAACGAGCAGGGGCTCCAGGTCGAGCACGAACCGCTCGACACCTGACCGGTGTCCGACCAGATCAGCCCACTCCCCTGCCCGGCGGCGGACGGGTCGTGCTCGACCTGCGCCTCCAGCTTCAACGACCGCGACTCCGGGTCGGCGCCGTGGGCGGAGAACGACGGCTGCGTGGACGGCAGCGTCCACAGTTTCGACGCGAGCTGGCCCGTCGACACCGACAGATCCGACACCACCGGCTTGGAGGTGTCCACCCGCGCGAGCTGCCAGCCCGACCACGGCCCCGCGACCAGCGCACCGGAGGCATCCGTCGACTGCACCACGGCCCGCACGCGCCAGCGGATCGACCAGCCGTTCTGGATCCCCTCCGCCGCGGGTGACGTGTGCGAGGCCGCACACGGCTGGCCGGTGAAGCAGGTCTCCCCGAACGTCGTGCTCTGCCCCGACCAGATCAACCCACTGCCTTGACCCGGCACGGCCGGATCGTGCTCGACCTCGGCCTCCAGCACACCAGGCCGACGATCGGCATCGGAGATCGCCGCGGTGAACACCGGATACTCGCTCGGCAACGTCCACACATCCGACACCGACTGACCCAGCGAAGGCGCCGCCTCGCTCGTCACCGGGCCGGGCGGAACCGTCCGGAACACCGTCGTGTCCACCCGCGCCGACACCCACGCCGACCACGGCCCCGACACCCCCGAGGCCGTCGTCGCCCGCGCCCGCCAGCGAACCTGCCAACCATCGGACAACTTCCCCGACGGCACGCCCGCCCAGGCAATCGTCCCCGTCGCATAATCCTTCGACGACGAACCCGCCCAGATCAGCCCCGTCCCCTGAGCCGTGGCGGCCGGATCATGCTCCACCTCCACGTTCAACCTGCTGGACCGGTTGTCCGGATCGCTCACCTTCGCGTACAACCACGGCGTCACCGACCCCGCCGTCCACGACGCCGAACCCGGCAGCGCCGGATCCATGCCCAGCGACTCCACGGACGGCTTGCGCAGGTCGATGACGGTGGCGGACCAGTCCGACCACGGGCCGACGACGTTCGTGGTCGTCTCACCACGCACCCGCCAGCGGATCCTCATGCCGTCGGTCAGCTTCGCGGCCGGGACCTGCACCCAGGCGTTCGCCCCTGACTGGGCGGCGGCGGTGCCCTTGCCCTCCCAGATCACCCCGGAGCCCTGTTCGGCCGCGTCGTGCTCGATCTGGACCCACAACCGCGAGGCGCGCGAGTCCGGATCGGTGACCTTGGCGTAGACCCACGGCGTGGTCGAGGACGCCGTCCACGACAACGCGCCCCTGGTCGCCGGGGTCCACCCACCATCCGACAC
>NZ_JBEXYU010000079.1:0-2620 GCF_040631115.1 Nonomuraea sp. NPDC005692
TCGAGGTGGCTGGGGACGCATTTGACGACGTCGACGTGGTGGTGGGTCAGGTAGTCGGCGAAGGCGGTGGGGTCCATCGCGATCTCGCGTGGCAGCAGGTGGACGGTTCCGCCGGTGGTGAGCGCGCCGAAGACGCAGGTGAGGCCGAAGTCGGCCGCGGGGGTGGACACCACGGCGAACGAGCCGCCGGGGGCGTCGATGCGGGGGAGCATCCCGGTGAGGTAGTTCAGGACGTTGCGGTGCTCGGCGGCGACGGCCTTGGGGGTGCCGGTGGAGCCGGAGGTGAAGATGACGTGGTGCAGGTGCTCGGGCCGGACCGCGCTTTCCGGCCTGGTTTCCGGGAGGTCGGGTAGTCGGTCCAGTTCCAGGACCCGCACGTCCGGGCCGAGGCGGTCGGTGAACTCCGACACCGTGACCACGGCCCGGACTCCGGCGGCGTCGAGCATGGTCGCGATCCGTGCCGCCGGATAGGTCGGGTCCATCGGCAGATAGCCGCCGCCCGATTTCTGGATGCCGAACAGCGCGCTCGCCAAGGAGGCGCCGGGCTCCAGGAGCACGCCGACCGGTTCGTCCGCGTGTACTCCGGCTTGGAGCAGCCAGTGCGCGATGCGGTTGGCGGAGGACTCCAGTTGGGCGTAGGTGAGGCTGCGGTCGGCCCCCACCACGGCGGGTGCGTCCGGGGTGGTGTCCACCCACCGTTCGATCAGGTGGTGCACGGCCTCGCCGGGCGCGTCCATGGGCGCGTGGCCGGTCAGGGCGGGCCCGGTCACCGGCTCCAGCGGCACCGCCCCGACCGGCGCGTCCAGGTCGGACAACATCCCGCCGAGCAGGGCGAGGTACCAGTCCACCAGCCTGCGGACGGTCGCCTCGTCGAACAGGTCCGTGCGGTAGCCGAAGCCGCCGCGCAGCGGCGATCCGGGACCGCTGTCGAGCACGTACAGGTCCAGGTCGAACTTCGCCGTCCGCTCGGGAAGCTCGATGGAGGTCGCCTCCAGGCCGGGCAGCTCGGGACGTCCCTGGTCGGGGATGTAGTTGAGCATCACCTGGAACAGCGGGGTGGCGGCCAGGTTGCGTTCGGGCCGCAGCCGGTCCACCACCCGGTCGAACGGCGCTCCGGCGTGGGCGAGCGCCCCCAGTGCGGCCTCCTTGACCCGGTCCAGCAGCTCCCGGCCGGTCGGGTCGCCGCCCAGGTCTGAGCGGACCACGACGGTGTTGATGAAGCAGCCCACCACGCCCTCGGTGTCGGGATGGTCCCGTCCGCTGACCGGCACGCCGACCGCGATGTCGTGGACGGCCGACAGCCGCGCGAGCAGCGCCTGCAACCCGGCCAGCAGCACCATGAACGGCGTCACGCCCGGCGCCGACCGCACCTTGGCCGCCAGCTCCGCCGGCAGCTCGACCTCCAGCGAGGCCCCCGCCGGGTCGGCCACCGCGGGCCGGGGACGATCGGTCGGCAGGTCGAGCACGGGCGGCAGCCCCTGCAGCCGTTCCGCCCACCAGTCCAGGTCGGCCAGGGCCGGGACGGGCGCCACCTCCGCGTACTGGGCGGGCGGCGGGCCCGGCGGCGGGCGCAGACCCAGCCGGGCGGCGTACAGCGCCGACAGCTCCGACTGCAGGAGGCCGCGCGTCCAGGCGTCCGTGGCGATGTGGTGGAAGGTGAGGGAGAGCACGTGCTCCGCGTCGTCGACCACGAACAGGACCGCCCGCATCGGCGGCTCCCGGTCCAGCGCGAACGGCGTGGCCAGCTGCTCGGCCACCGCCCGGTCGACCTGGGAACGGTCGATGGTCACGGTGGTCACCGGCACCTCCGCGGCCGGCCGTACCTCCAGGACCGGTTCGGCGCCGGTGGCGACGATCACGCTGCGCAGCACCTCGTGCCGCGCGGCCAGGTCCCTGACCGCGCCCAGCAGCGCGTCCGCCTGAAGCGGCCCGCGCAGCCGCAGGGTCATCGGGACGTTGTAGGCCGTGCCGTCCGGCTCCAGCTGGGCCAGGAACCAGAGCCTGGCCTGGGCGCCGGACAGCGGCGCCGGGCCCTCCACGCGCTCGCGGCGCGCCACCGCCGCCGAGGCCGGGCGTGGAAGCGCGGCGGCCAGGTCGGCGAGCACGGAGTGCTCGAAGAGCAGCCGCACCGGTACGGCGACGCCGAGCTGTTCGCGCAGGCGGCCCGCCACCCGGGTGGCGGCGAAGGAGTGCCCGCCCAGGGCGAAGAAGTCGTCGTTCGCCCCCACCTGGTCCACGTCGAGCACTTCGGCCCACGCCTGGGCCACCAGCTTCTCGCCGGCCGTGCTCGGCGGCACGAAGGCCACCGCCTCCTGCTGCGGTTCGGGGAGGGCGGCGCGGTCGATCTTGCCGTTGGGGTTGAGGGGGAGGTGGTCGAGGGTGACGATGTGGGTGGGGACCATGTAGTCGGGCAGGCGTTCGCGCAGCGCCGAGCGGACCGCCGGCACGTTCGCCGTGGCGGGGGTGACCCAGGCGGCGAGCTGTCTGGCCTTGCCTTCGCCGATGGGGAGGACGACGGCTTCGGTGATCTGGGGGAGGGCGCGCAGGGCGGTGACGACTTCGCCGAGTTCGACGCGGTAGCCGCGGACCTTGACCTGGTCGTCGACTCGGCCGCGGAATT
>NZ_JBEXYU010000080.1:0-2562 GCF_040631115.1 Nonomuraea sp. NPDC005692
TCCAGTCCCGTAACCCACTCCCGCAGATCAGCAGCGGTTAAGTCATCTGGCATGTTTACACGCTACAGATCTCAAAGCCTCGCTGTAGTACTAGAACCGGCCGAGCCTCGGGCAGCTCCGACCGGAGGAAGTCGCGCAGCGTCGCAACATCAACCATGGCGTGAAGCTACCTGATCAGACCCGGCCGAACTGATACCCATGCCTGGCGGCCCGAGCCAACCGGCACCCCGTAGTCCGATCACAGGCGGGGGCGCAATCGGTCGACTCCGCCCCCTCGCCGGATCCGATCTGAATGCCGTGCCCGACCTGCTGGAACGGGCCGTCGATCCAATCGGATCCGATCCCGACTTACGCCTCCCCTTTTCGCCTCCTATGATGGCCGCCACCGCAACACCACACGGGCAGAAGATCGGAATCTTATGAGCTGCGAACCCGACCCGGCTGCCCTCTACCCGGACGTGGCCGCCCACGGCAGCCTCGCCGCAGCACTCCACGCCGCAGCCGCCGGCCAGGGCCTGTCCCTGCCCCTGGCCGTCACTCCCTCCGATCCACTCCGCCATGCCACGATCGCCAGCCTCATCCCGCATCGCCACTCGTCCTACGTCACGGCGTGGCATCACGAACGGCGCTGGACCATCTGGGGCTCGTCTAACAACAGGCTCATGATCTGCGGCGCCACCGAGGATCTGCGTGAGCTTCCTCAAGTGATCCGCGGGTGGGCCGAAGGAGCCAGCCTCGAGGAGATCGGGCAGGCCGCACTCTTCGACATCCTGACCGGACGTTTCGAGGTGCCCGACAACAACCCCGCCGACATCATCGCCTCAGAGTGGCAGTGGATGCTCAAAGACGCCCGCGACGCCGACTGGCCCGAATACCAGGCCCTCATCGAGGCCGCCTACGCCGAACCCAGGCTGCGACGGCTCTACCCCTACACCAGCCACTGGGAGCTGGGCTTCTCCAGCACACCCGACTACCCGTTCTCCCGGCCCTTCGTCTGGATTGACGCACCACGAGGAGCCGGCGGCTACACCATCAGCGAAGGGCGCAACGACCCCGACCCGATGCAGATCCCCACACCCGCCGAAGCAATCGCCATCGCCGTCGACCGAATTCCCGCCGACCTGCAGCAGACATCCCTTGAGGACCCCGCGTAGGACTCCTGAAATCAACCCCGGCCGACCTGGGAAGGGGCACGATCGGGTATGGCCGACCGTATCTACCTTCGGTATTCCACCGACAAGCAGACCGATACCCGCCAACGACACGCCTTGGCCACGCTCCTGGGCGCCGGCGCCCTCACTTATGAGGACCCCGCCACTTCCAGCCGCCAGCTCTCCCTGGATCGCGCGGGATTCACCCGGCTCCTGCACGAGGCCGCTGTCGGCGACACCATCCGCATCGCCGACGCCGCCCGTCTGTTCCGCTCCGTGGCCGACATGCTCGCCCTGCGCCCCGTGCTCATCCGGCGCGGCTTGCACTTGCGCGTCGAATCCGGGCTGCTGTCTGGCATCGACCTTGCCTCAGATGACCCCGGCACCAAGATGATGGTCTCCGTGCTCGCCGCAGTGCTGGAGTTCCAGCGCGACATGATCAGCGAGAACACCCGCCAAGGCGTCGCTGCCGCCGAGGCCTCCGGCAAAACCCTCGGCCGCCCCACCGCCCTCGACGCCGCCCTCGCCGCCGACGTCGTAGAGGCCTACCGGGGCGGCATCGCCGTCAAGGCCCTCGCCCGCCAGCACCACGTCGCACCCAAGACCATCCGCCGCGTCCTGGACAACGCTGGGGCTCGCCAACCGCCCGACCATCTCGACACCCTCCCCGCCACCGGCGAACCCGCCTCCGATCCCGCGCTCGACGCGCACTGACGCTCGATCTTCCTGGCCTGCTCGCCGACCACCTACGCGTCGTCGGCGACGAGACCGTTCGCCAGGCCATCGACGCCGGGCGAACCATCCGCCGCGGTCAAGGCCACACGGTCCGCGTCACCGCCCCGCTAGACCTCCACCGAGCCGCACTGGAGCAGAGCGTCGCACTCGCCGATACCGCCAGCCCCGCTGCACGCAAAGCACACCGCGTGTATACCGCCCGCGTCGCAACAGCCTGCCTCTAACACCAGGAACTCGCAGGTCAGGGCCATATCCGTTGCATTTTCGCCGTTTGCTACGGGAGCCCCCTCGGTGACGGCGATCTGGTGCGCCAGCGGCGCGATCGGCCCGGCGGCCTCGCGCGGCAGCCGGATCAGCACCTCCGCCCGCGCCGCGAGCGGCGACTCACAGGCGTCGGTGACCAGCGCGAGGCGCGCACCGCGGCGATCTGGCGGACCAGCTCCCACACCTGCCGCGGCTGCGCGGGTCGAGCCCGATGGTCGGCTCGTCGAGGAACAGCAGGTCAGGGGTGACGATGAGGCCGGTCACTCCCCGCCGACTGGCTCGCCGCCGCCGTCATCGGGCTCCAGCACACCGCCGCAGCCGAGGTCTCCGGCGGCCGTCTCACCCCGCCTGAGGCGGCGGCCCTGTGCCTGCGGAGCACGCTGCGCCTCTGCGGCGCCGCCGCGCACTGAAC
>NZ_JBEXYU010000081.1:0-2326 GCF_040631115.1 Nonomuraea sp. NPDC005692
CGCCAGGGGCGGGCTCCGAGCCAGGGGCCGTGGGGTGAGACGGGTGAGTTCTCGTACCAGGCGACCAGCCGTTCGCGGGCGCGGTCACGGTCGACCACCAGGCAGGCGAACGCGGCCAGCACCCAGAACATGAGGAACACGTCGAGCAGCGCCGTGCGGGACAGCACCAGATGCAGGCCGTCGAGCGCGAGCAGCAGCCCCGCCAGGCAGCCGAGCAGCGTCGAACGGGTCATCCGGCGGGCGACCCGGGCCAGGACGAGGATCGACAACGTGCCGACCAGTGCCGCGGCGAACCGCCAGCCGAACGGGTTGAGCCCGAACAGCCACTCACCGGCGCCGATCATCCACTTGCCCAGCGGCGGATGCGCGACGAACGAGGCGCAGTCGGACGACTGGGGGCACTGGCGGAAGATGTCCAGGTTCCCGGCGATGAGCCGCCGGTCGGCGATCGGGTTCTTGGCGTCGCCCAGCATCGCGCGCTCGACGCCGTACCTGAGCAGGGAGTAGGCGTCTTTGGCGTAGTAGGTCTCGTCGAAGACGACGGCCTTCGGCTCACCGAGGCGGACGAAGCGCAGCAGCCCGCCGAAGAGGGCGACCAGCAGCGGCCCCGCCCAGCCTAAGAGGGGCCGCCCCTGGAACGGCGGGACCAGCCGTCGTGCCGTCTCCCCCATGTCGATCACCCTATGCGTTTGTGCACCAGGTCATAAAGTTCGCGTCTCGGCACGCCCGCGCCCTTGGCCACGTCGGCGATGGCGATCTTCCGCTGCTCGCCCTCGGCCACCCGGCGGTCGACCTCGGCGACCAGCTCGTCCATGTCGGGCTCGCCCGCCCCCGGCACGCGACCCGCGACGACCACGGTGATCTCGCCCTTGACGCCGCCCGCGGCCCACTCGGCCAGCTCGCCGAGACCGCCGCGCCGCACCTCCTCGTACGTCTTGGTCAGCTCGCGGCAGACGGCGGCGGGCCGGTCGGGCCCGAACGCCTCGGCCATCGCCCCCAGCGACTCGGCCAGCCGGTGGGGGGCCTCGAAGAAGACCATCGTCCGCTCCTCGGCCGCCAGCGCGGACAGCCGCCGCGCCCGGTCGCCGGTCTTGCGCGGCGGGAAACCCTCGAAGCAGAACCTGTCGCTGGCCAGCCCCGACACGGCGAGGGCCGTGGTGACGGCGCTCGGCCCCGGCAGCGCGGTCACCGTGATGCCCGCCTCGACCGCGAGGTGGGTCAGGCGGTAGCCGGGGTCGGACACCCCGGGCATCCCGGCGTCGGTGATGACCACCACCGTGCGGCCCTGTCTCAGCGCCTCGACGAGCTCCTGGGCGCGCCCCGCCTCGTTCTGGTCGTAGTAGGACACCACCCGGCCGCTGATCTCCACGCCCAGCTCGGTGGCGAGCCTGCGCAGCCGTCTGGTGTCCTCGGCGGCCACCACGTCGGCGCCGGCGAGCACCTCCCGCAGCCGCGGCGAGACGTCACCCGCCTGACCGATGGGGGCTCCGGCCAGCACCAACCTGCCTTCTCCAGTCACCCGACCATTGTGGCAGGGCATACCAATTAGACCGTGATTCTTGCAGTACCTAACGGCTTGGGGCCCGTACGATGTCCGAATGGCGGTGACCGATTCCCCGTACCATGCCTACGACAACCCGGAGGTCGGCGAGAGTCAATCGCAGACGCGGTCCCTGCGTGACCGGGTGATCCCCCCCATGCGCGGCAGCGTCCTGTGGGGGTGGGTCGGCCCGCTGCTGGTCACGCTCTTCGGCGGCATTCTGCGCTTCGTCAACCTGGGCCACCCGCGCGCCGTGGTCTTCGACGAGACCTACTACATGAAGGACGCCTTCTCCCTGATCAACTGGGGCGTCGAGCGCGTCACGATCAAAGACGCGGACAAGGCGATCCTGGCCGGGAAGACCGACATCTGGCAGTCGTGCACGCAGGAGACGCTCGACAAGTGCGCCTCGTACGTGGTGCATCCGCCGCTGGGCAAGTGGATGATCGGCGCCGGTGAGTGGCTGTTCGGGCTCAACCCGTTCGGCTGGCGGTTCGCCGCGGCACTGGTCGGCACGTTGTCGATCCTCGTCCTGGCCCGGGTGGCCCGCCGGATGACCCGCTCCACGCTGCTCGGCTGCTTCGCCGGCCTGCTGCTGGCCCTCGACGGCCTCCACTACGTGCTCTCGCGCACCGCGCTGCTCGACGTGTTCCTCATGTTCTGGGTGCTGGCCGCGTTCGCCTGCCTGGTCGTCGACCGTGACCGCGCCCGCGAACGGCTGGTCGCCTGGTACGAGAACTCACCCGTCTCACCCCACGGCCCCTGGCTCGGAGCCCGCCCCTGGCG
>NZ_JBEXYU010000082.1:0-1783 GCF_040631115.1 Nonomuraea sp. NPDC005692
CTAGGAGTCCTCTGAAGATGTTGTTCGGGTGATGGGAAACAGGCAGAAGGCCAGGCGTTCGATGCTCTGCGACCAGGAGATCGACGGCTGGTCACCCTGCGGTGAAGCCTCAGCCGGTGGCGGGCTGCAGTGTCCAGGCGCCCTGGACAGGGTCGAGCCCGAGGTTGATCAAGCGGCGCAGGTTCAACGCGGCTGCTCGCAGGTGGACCCAGAGATCGTTGCGTAGCACCCCACGGTAACGGAGCTTGCGGGCGCCGCCATTCGCGCCGATCAGCCAGGCGATGGAGCGTTCAACCATGGGACGGTGCCGCCGATAGACGGCTCTCAAATCGGGGTCGCCGGCCCACGCCTGACGGGCCTGGCGTAACAACGCATCATGCGGATGCAGATGCAGGCTGCGGCCGTCCTTGCTGGTGGTGCAGCGTTGCCGGAGCGGGCAGGAACGGCAGGCGGCCCCGAAGGTCACCGACCGTGTCGCGGTGATATGCCGTATCACTCCGGCCGGGCAGGTGACGGTGGCCGCGGCTTCCTCGACGTGGAAGTCGTCGATGGTGAAGCCGCCGGCCACGGCCGGGCGCAAGGGCGCGGGCTTGATGATGACGGTGTGCCCGGCCTCAGCCAGCGCGGCGCGGGCCTCGCCGGTGCCGTAAGCCGTATCGCCCAGCACCTCGAACGTCGCAGTGCCGGCGGGTGGCTGGACAGGCGGCTGGGCCAGCAGATCCACACCCACCACGGCCTCGTGATTGTCCTGCCCGGTGGCCATGGTCAGCCGGACACCGGTGAACAGGCCGGTATCGGGTTCGACCACGACATGGGCCTTGTAGCCATCCTGCCGCTGATGCACGGTCTTGTGCACGTGCCGGGTCTCGGCATCAACGATGGAGATGACCCGGTCCGAGGCGACCTTGCGGGCGATCTGCCAGCGCCCGTCGGTGCCGTCGCAGCCCTCGGCCGGCTCGACGTCTTGCCCGGCCACCAGCGCCAGCAGCGCCAGCGCCTGCCCGGCCGCCTCCTCCAGCTCACCCGCCAGCGCGGCTGCCTCGAACGCGGCCACCACCGTGAGCGCGTCGCTCACCAGAGCGGACACCAGATCCTGCCGCGCCTTGGCGTCATCCCAGGCGATCGCGGGCTTGCCCGCATCGGCGTAGTCGGCAGCCCGGCAGCGTTCAGCGATCACCTGGGCGGCGCCAGGCACCTGCCGGCCTGCCCGCCGCACCGCCGCGATCAACTGCGTGATGGTGTCCTGGGTGGCCACCGCATCGTCCAGCACTGCCGAGTCCAGCACTCGCCGCATCCTGCCCCGCAGCGCCCCGCTGGCCTCGGCCACCCGGCCGATCCGGGCGAAAATCCGGTTCGGATCGCCGGACCTGCGCAGCCGCTGCCGGAAATACACCAGCAGCGAGGGGTCGAAGCCACGATCGTGCAGGCCCAACCCGCAGGCGGCCTTCCAGCGCAGGTCACAGCGCAGCGCCAGCGCGGCCTCGCCATCGGAGTGGTGCAGCAACGCCTGCAGGACCGTCACACATGCCAGCACCTGCGGCGGCACACTCGGCCGACCATCAGTCGCGGCATACAGGTCGGAGAACATCTCCTGGGGAAACAGCTCATCACGATGCTCGGCCAAAAACGCATACACACCGCCTGCCGGGATCAACTCCCGGCAGGTGCTCCACACATCCGGCCCAATCGGCTGTTCGGGACGATGCCCCATCATGCTGCCCAGCCTGACCCTCGACCTACAAGATCGGAAGCCCGACCAGCAACATCTTCAGAAGTCTTCTAG
>NZ_JBEXYU010000084.1:0-1604 GCF_040631115.1 Nonomuraea sp. NPDC005692
CAGCAGCCGCTCCTCCGGGGTCAGCTCGGTCTCGCCCTTCGGGGTGACCTTGCCGACCAGGATGTCGCCGGGGACGACCTCGGCGCCGATCCGGATGATGCCGCGCTCGTCGAGGTCGGCCAGGACCTCTTCCGACACGTTGGGGATGTCCCGGGTGATCTCCTCCGGGCCCAGCTTGGTGTCGCGGGCGTCGACCTCGTGCTCCTCGATGTGGATCGAGGAGAGGACGTCGTCCTGGACCAGGCGCTGGGACAGGATGATGGCGTCTTCGTAGTTGTGGCCCTCCCACGGCATGAACGCCACGAGCAGGTTCTTGCCGAGCGCCATCTCACCGTTGTCGGTGCAGGGGCCGTCGGCGATGACCTGGTTGACCTCGACCCGGTCGCCCTCGGCGACGATGGGCTTCTGGTTGAAGGAGGTGCCCTGGTTGGAGCGCTTGAACTTGGCGACCCGGTACGTCGTACGCGTGCCGTCGTCGTTCATGACGGTGACGTAGTCGGCGGAGACCTCCTCCACCACACCGGCCTTCTCGGCGCTGATGACGTCGCCGGCGTCGGTCGCGGCACGGTACTCCATGCCGGTGCCGACCAGCGGCGCCTCGCTCTTGAGCAGCGGCACCGACTGGCGCTGCATGTTGGAGCCCATGAGCGCGCGGTTGGCGTCGTCGTGCTCGAGGAACGGGATCATCGCGGTGGCCACCGACACCATCTGGCGCGGCGACACGTCGATGTAGTCGACTTCCTCGGCACGGGCGAGCTCGGTCTCACCGCCCTTGGTACGGACCAGGACGCGGGACTCGGCGAACGAACCGTCGGAGTTGAGCGTCGTGTTGGCCTGCGCCTTGACGTAGCGGTCTTCCTCGTCGGCCGTCAGGTAGTCGATCTGCTCGGTCACCTTGCCGTCGACGACCTTGCGGTAAGGCGTCTCGACGAAGCCGAAGGCGTTGATGCGGCCGTAGGAGGCCAGCGAGCCGATCAGACCGATGTTCGGGCCTTCAGGGGTCTCGATCGGGCACATCCGGCCGTAGTGGGACGGGTGCACGTCACGGACCTCGAAGCCGGCCCGCTCACGGGACAGACCACCGGGGCCGAGCGCGGACAGACGCCGCTTGTGCGTCAGGCCGGCCAGCGGGTTGGTCTGGTCCATGAACTGCGACAGCTGCGAGGTGCCGAAGAACTCCTTGATGGAGGCCACGACGGGACGGATGTTGATCAGGGTCTGCGGCGTGATCGCCTCGACGTCCTGGGTGGTCATCCGCTCGCGGACGACGCGCTCCATGCGGGCCAGGCCCAGGCGGACCTGGTTCTGGATGAGCTCGCCGACGCTGCGCAGGCGGCGGTTGCCGAAGTGGTCGATGTCGTCGACCTCGACGATCACCTCACCGTTGGCGCCCGGCATCGACTCCTCGCCCGCGTGCAGGCGGACGATGTACTCGATGGTGGCGACGATGTCCTCTTCGGTCAGCGTGCCCTGCGTGATCTCGGAGTCGACCCCGAGCTTCTTGTTGATCTTGTAGCGGCCCACCTTGGCCAGGTCGTACCGCTTGGGGTTGAAGTACAGGTTCTCCAGCAGGGTCTGCGCCGACTCCTTGGTCGGCGGCTCAC
>NZ_JBEXYU010000085.1:0-1592 GCF_040631115.1 Nonomuraea sp. NPDC005692
GTGAGCCGCCGACCAAGGAGTCGGCGCAGACCCTGCTGGAGAACCTGTACTTCAACCCCAAGCGGTACGACCTGGCCAAGGTGGGCCGCTACAAGGTCAACAAGAAGCTCGGGGTCGACTCCGAGATCACGCGGGGCACGCTGACCGAGGACGACGTCGTCTCGATGATCGAGTACCTGGTGCGGCTGCACGCGGGGGAGACGTCCATGGGCGAGGCCGTCGTGGAGCTCGACGACATCGACCATTTCGGCAACCGGCGCATCCGCAGCGTCGGCGAGCTCGTCCAGAACCAGGTCCGGCTGGGGCTGGCCCGCATGGAGCGTGTCGTCCGCGAGCGGATGACCACCCAGGACGTCGAGGCGATCACGCCGCAGACCCTGATCAACATCCGGCCGGTGGTGGCGTCGATGAAGGAGTTCTTCGGCACCTCGCAGCTGTCGCAGTTCATGGACCAGATCAACCCGCTGGCCGGCCTGACCCACAAACGGCGGCTGAACGCCCTGGGCCCCGGCGGCCTGTCCCGTGAGCGGGCCGGGATGGAGGTCCGTGACGTGCACCCGTCCCACTACGGCCGGATGTGCCCGATCGAGACCCCCGAGGGCCCGAACATCGGCCTCATCGGCTACCTCGCCTGCTACGGCCGCCTCAACGCCTTCGGCTTCATCGAGACGCCCTACCGCAAGGTCGTCGACGGCAGGGTCACCGACCGGATCGACTACCTGACGGCCGACGAGGAGGACCGGTTCGTCGTCGCCCAGGCGAACTCCTCACTCGGCGAGGACGGCGAGCTGACCGACGCCCGCGTCCTGGTCCGCACCAAGGGCGGCGAGACCGATTACGTGGCCTCCCGCGAGGTCGACTACATCGACGTGTCGCCGCGCCAGATGGTGTCGGTGGCCACCGCGATGATCCCGTTCCTGGAGCACGACGACGCCAACCGGGCCCTGATGGGCGCGAACATGCAGCGCCAGTCGGTGCCGCTGATCCGCAGCGAGGCGCCGCTGGTCGGCACCGGCATGGAGTACCGTGCCGCGACCGACGCCGGCGACGTCATCAGCGCCGAGAAGTCCGGCGTGGTGGAGGAGGTCTCCGCCGACTACGTCACCGTCATGAACGACGACGGCTCGCGCACCACCTACCGGGTCGCCAAGTTCAAGCGCTCCAACCAGGGCACCTCCTTCAACCAGAAGCCCATCGTCGCCGAGGGCGACCGGGTCGAGGCCGGCCAGGTCATCGCCGACGGCCCCTGCACCGACGACGGTGAGATGGCGCTCGGCAAGAACCTGCTGGTGGCGTTCATGCCGTGGGAGGGCCACAACTACGAGGACGCGATCGTCCTGTCCCAGCGCCTGGTGCAGGACGACGTGCTGTCCTCGATCCACATCGAGGAGCACGAGGTCGACGCCCGCGACACCAAGCTGGGCCCGGAGGAGATCACCCGGGACATCCCCAACGTCTCCGAGGACATCCTGGCCGACCTCGACGAGCGCGGCATCGTCCGGATCGGCGCCGAGGTCGTCCCCGGCGACATCCTGGTCGGCAAGGTCACCCCGAAGGGCGAGACCGAGCTGACCCCGGAGGAGCGGCTGCTG
>NZ_JBEXYU010000086.1:0-1495 GCF_040631115.1 Nonomuraea sp. NPDC005692
CCGCCTAATGGGAGCTACCGTGGCTGCTGATCGGGCAGACTCGGTGCCTGGTAGCCGCTGGTGAGTGAGCACTCTCGCCGCCTGGATCTTGAATCCTAGGGTCAGATCGTGCCCTCACTGGTGGTCAGGGGTCTTTGATCGCTGATGGGATGTCGTGCCCTCCGATGGTTGGGTGAGCACTGGTCCATTAGGTCGCCGACCGGCTCCTGCGGGCTTCCGTGTCCTGTTGTCGATCGTGGAGGTCGTTGTGCTGTTCGTTGGGGATGACTGGGCTGAAGATCACCACGACGTCGAGGTCCAGAACGAGGCTGGGAAGGTGTTGAAGCGAGTTCGGCTGCCCGAGGGGATGGCCGGGGTCACCCGGTTCCACGACCTGGTGGGCCGGTTCGTCGCCGAGGATGCCGATCCCCGCGAGGTGCTGGTGTGTATCGAGACCGATCGAGGGCCCTGGGTGCGGGCGCTGGTCGCGGCCGGGTACCAGGTGTTCGGGGTCGACCCCAAGCAAGCGGCTCGGCACCGGGAGATCCTCAGTTCCTCTGGCGCCAAGAGCGACAAGGGTGACGCCCATGCGCTCGCGGATATGATCCGCACCCGCCGTCACCAGCTCCGCGAGGTGGCCGGGGACTCCGAGATCGCCGAGGCGGTCAAGGTCGTCACGCGGGCGCATCAGACGCTGCTGTGGGAGCGCACGAGACACATGCTCCGGCTGCGGGTCGCGTTGCGGGACTACTTCCCAGCCGCTCTGGAGGCATACAAGCCCCTCGGCCTCACCAGCCAGGCCGTGCTGAAGCTGCTGGCCAAGGCCCCCGCCCCCGAAGCCGCGGCCAAGCTGACGATCAGCCAGATCAGTGCCTGCCTGAAGGGCCGCCGCGATATCCCTGGCAAAGCCGTCGCGATCCAGGACGTGCTGCGCGCGCAACACCTGGGCCAGGCGCCACTCGTCACGACCGCCTACGCCTCGACCGTGAAATCACTAGCCGCGATCATCGCCGTCCTCAACACCGAGATCAAGACCCTCCAGGGCGAGGTCGAGGCCCATTTTGGCCGGCACCCGGACGCTGAGGTCATCCTCAGCCAGCCCGGCATCGGCGTCGTCCTCGGCGCCCGGGTGCTCGCCGAATTCGGAGACGCCAAGAACCGGTACGCCTCCGCCAAAGCCCGCAAGAACTACGCCGGCACCAGCCCGATCACTCGCCAGTCCGGCAAGACACGGGTCGTCCAGGCCCGGTTTGTTCACAACGACCGGCTGGTGGACGCCCTCCATCTCCAGGCGTCCTGCGCCATCCTCCACGACCGTGCAGTCCGCGCCTACTACGACCAGCTCAAAGCCCGCGACATCAGCCATAACGCCGCCCTGCGCCAAGTCGGCAACCGCCTGGTCGGCATCTTCCACGGCTGCCTCAAAACCCACAGCCACTACGACCAAGCAACCGCCTGGTCACACCACGACTACGACCTCACCGCTTGACACTCAACGTCCAGGGATGTCTGACCC
>NZ_JBEXYU010000087.1:0-1489 GCF_040631115.1 Nonomuraea sp. NPDC005692
AACACGATGGTCGATCAGTTGTCGGCCTTCGCCGACGAGGTGACCCGGGTGGCGCGTGAGGTGGGCACCGAGGGCAACCTGGGCGGCCAGGCGACCGTCCGGGGGGTGTCGGGCACTTGGAAGGACCTCACCGACAACGTCAACGTCATGGCCTCGAACCTGACGAGCCAGGTGCGCAGCATCGCCCAGGTGGCCACCGCCGTCGCCCGCGGCGACCTGTCGCAGAAGATCACCGTCGAGGCCAAGGGCGAGGTGGCGGCGCTCGCCCAGACGATCAACACCATGGTCGACACGCTGAGCGCGTTCGCCGACGAGGTCACCCGCGTGGCCCGCGAGGTCGGCACCGAAGGCCAGCTCGGCGGCCAGGCCCGCGTCCCGAACGTGGCCGGCACCTGGAAGGACCTCACCGACAACGTCAACTCGATGGCCGACAACCTGACCAACCAGGTGCGCAGCATCGCCCAGGTCACCACGGCCGTCGCCCGCGGCGACCTGACCAGGAAGATCGACGTCGACGCCCGCGGCGAGATCCTTGAGCTGAAGACCACCATCAACACGATGGTCGACCAGCTGTCCTCCTTCGCCGCCGAGGTCACCCGCGTGGCCCGCGAGGTCGGCAGCGAAGGACGGCTCGGCGGCCAGGCCGAGGTCGAGGGCGTGTCCGGCACCTGGAAGCGGCTGACGGAGAACGTCAACGAGCTGGCCGCCAACCTGACCCGGCAGGTGCGCGCCATCGCCGAGGTCACCAGCGCGGTCACCTCCGGCGACCTGACCCGCTCGATCACGGTCGACGCCGAGGGCGAGCTGGCCGACCTGAAGGACAACATCAACTCGATGGTCAAGTCGCTGCGCGAGACCACGACCGCCAACGAGCAGCAGGACTGGCTCAAGTCCAACCTCGCCCGCATGTCCGGTCTCATGCAGGGCCACCGCGACCTGGCGGCCGTCGCCGAGCTGGTGATGAACGAGCTGGCCCCGCTGGTCAGCGCCCAGTACGGCGCGTTCTTCCTGGCCGAGGAGAACGAGCTGCAGCTCATCAGCGCCTACGGCTACCCGGCCGACCCCGGCAGGCCCACGAGGTTCCGGCTCGGCGAGGCGCTGGTCGGCCAGGCCGCCCGCAGCCGCCGGGTCATCGCCGTCGACGACGTGCCCTCCGGCTCCGTCCGGATCTCGACCGGTCTCGGCACGATCGAGCCCGCCTCGGTGGTGGTGCTGCCGATCGTGGTCGAGGAGCAGGTGCTCGGCGTGATCGAGCTGGCCTCGGTGCAGGCGTTCACCCCGGTCCACCGGGCCTTCCTCGACCAGCTCATGGAGACGATCGGGGTCAACCTCAACACGATCGTGGCCAACGCCCGCACCGACGAGCTGCTGGCCGAGTCGCAGCGGCTCGCGGCCGAGCTGCAGGCCCGCTCGGAGGAGTTGCAGCAGCAGCAGGAGGAGCTCCAGCGCTCCAACGCCGAGCTGGAGGAGAAGGCCACGCTGCTGGCCC
>NZ_JBEXYU010000088.1:0-1477 GCF_040631115.1 Nonomuraea sp. NPDC005692
CACCTGCCGGCCGTCGCAGTGTCGGTGCCTGCCGGGTTGACCGTCCATCCTCTGTCCTCCTCGAAATCGTCGGCGAACACCGTCGAACCGGCCGGCGGGTTGACCTTCCAGCCGAAACTCGCACTGGCGGTGGCGCCGTCGGCGTCCTTGGCGGTCACGGTGACCGTCGAGGCGCCGGCGGTGGTGGGCGTACCGGAGATCAGCCCGGTGCCCGAAGCCACGGACAGGCCGGCGGGCAGCCCGGTGGCCGTCCAGGTGTACGGCGCGGCGCCGCCGGAGGCCGACAACTGCAAGGACGCGGCGGCCCCCACCGTGCTTGTCTGGTCGGCGGGCGTGGCGACGGCCGGGCCGCCAGAGGTGTCCCAGGCGTCGGTGATCGCCGACTTGCCGGCCGCGTTGCCGAGCGCGGGCAAGCCGTACATGTCCTCCAGCGTGCGCAGGACGGTGTAGTGGTTGATCTGGGTCGAGGACCGGTAGCCCGGCTTGACGTGCTGGCCGGTGAAGGTGGTGAAAATCTGGTTGACCGAGGTGAAGTTGTCCTCGTCGAACGTCTGGATGAGCAGGCTGTTGTGGCTCTTGGCCCACTGCGCGTACGCGTCCAGGTTGTTCTTCAGCCACGTGTCGCCGGTCTTGGTGGAGCAGTCGTGCATGTCGTTGCACATGTTCGGCACGACGAACGAGACTGTGGGCAGCTTGGTGTAGTCGGTCGGGAAGCTGGAGAACGGCAGATGGTAGGCCGCCCCGCCGACGGTGGGGAAGTTGACCCAGGGCGCGTGCTTACGCACGTACTTGCCGCTGCTGCAGCCGGTGTACCCGGCGCTGGGCAGCCCCTCGGAATAGGCCTTGAAGGTCAGACCGGCGTCGAGGAGCTGCTTGCCGAGGTTGCCCGTGCTGAAGGTCTTCAGGCAGGAGTCACCGGTGACGCCCTGCTGGGAGCCGGAGAACAGGGCGAGGTAGTTCGGCTGGCTGGGGTGCGTCACGCCGAAGGCATTGGTGAACAGCGTGCCCTGCTTGGCCAGGGAGTTCATGTAGGGGGCGCTGGAGCCGCCGTTGATCGTGGAGTAGTTGGTGTTCTCGAAGATCACCACGACCACGTGGTCGTACCGGGGCAGGGCGGTGGACGCTGGGTCAGCGGCTGAGGCGGTCGCGGGGATCGTGCCCGCCGAAGCGGTGGCGGCAAGCAGCGCGGTGGCCGCCAAGAGAGACGAACGCATGGAAGATCCTCCTGGGTGTGTCAGTCGGTGGTGATGGTGAGGTCGTCCACCTGGGCCTCGAAGAGGCTGGGGGTGCCGGCGTCGGTGGCCTCCACCAGCAACCGGACGGATCTGCCCGCGAACGCCGACAGGTCGGCGGTGCCCTGGCGCCAGGCGGCGTCCACCTCAGCCGCCTTACCGGTCTGCTGGAACACCGTGGTCAGCGTCGTGCCGTCGACCACCCGGACCCGCAGGAAGTCGTCGGTGCCGGAGTTGTCACCGTT
>NZ_JBEXYU010000089.1:0-1372 GCF_040631115.1 Nonomuraea sp. NPDC005692
CTAGTACTACAGCGAGGCTTTGAGATCTGTAGCGTGTAAACATGCCAGATGACTTAACCGCTGCTGATCTGCGGGAGTGGGTTACGGGACTGGATGTGTTGTTCGGCCGGGTAGCGGGCCGGTTCGGGCGGGTGGAGCCGCGTCGGCAAGCGCGGGCTTATCTGCTGGGGTTGCTGGCGCCGATCGAGCGCAAGAACGGCTGGCAGCTGGCCGAGGCGGCCGGGGATGCGACGCCGGATCGTATGCAGCGCCTGCTCAACAGCGCCCGCTGGGACCCGCGCCAGGTGCGCGTCGATCTGCGTGAGTACGTGATGGAACACCTCGGCCACCGCGACGGCGTGCTGATCGTCGATGAGACCGGCTTCCTGAAGAAGGGCGACAAGTCGGCCGGGGTGCAGCGCCAGTACTCCGGTACCGCAGGCCGGGTGGACAACTGCCAGGTGGGCGTCTTCCTGGCCTACGCCTCCCCGCTCGGGCGGACACTGATCGACGCCGAGTTGTATCTGCCCCGGTCCTGGACCGATGACCATGATCGCTGCGCCCGGGCCGGCATCCCGGCCGACGCGCCCTTTGCCACCAAGCCGATGCTGGCGCGGACGATGCTGGCCCGCGCGCTGCAGGCCGGCGTGCCGGTGTCGTGGGTGACCGCGGACGAGGCATATGGCATGGATTTCAAGTTCCGGCGTTTCCTGGAAGAACACCGTCTCAGTTATGTGGTGGCCGTACCCAGGAGCCAGTGGATCGGCACGGGCTGGGGCGGGCAGATCCGTGCCGACACCGCCACCGCCCAAGCTCCGGCCGAGGCGTGGAAGCGCCGCTCCTGCGGCCGCGGCGCCAAAGGCGAACGGTTGTATGACTGGGCGCTGGCGTCGGTGCGTTTCGAGGTCGAGCCCGGCTATCAGCGTTGGCTGCTGGCCCGGCGCAGCCTGACCCCCAACGCCAGGGGTGAACGGGAACTGGCCTACTACCTGTGCCATGCTCCGGCCGGCACCACCCTGGAAGACCTCATCACCGTCGCGGGCAGCAGATGGGCCATCGAGGAATGCTTCCAGAGCGCCAAGAACGAGACCGGCCTGGACCACTACCAGGTGCGCCGTTACGACGCCTGGCACCGCCACATCACTTTGGCGATGCTCGCCCACGCCTACCTGGCCGTCACTGCCGCACACTCCCCAAAAGCCCAAGCGGGCTGGTCCGCCTCACACCAGCCGAGATCCGCCGTCTCCTGGCACACCTGACCAGCACTCTCGTCCCACCCCTCGCCCATGCCTTGGCCTGGTCCCACTACCGGCGCCTCCATCAGACCCGCGCCCGAGCCAGCCACTACAGAAGACATCGACTGAAACATCTCAAAGCCTCGCTGTAGTACTAG
>NZ_JBEXYU010000090.1:0-1348 GCF_040631115.1 Nonomuraea sp. NPDC005692
GTCCCACTACCGGCGCCTCCATCAGACCCGCGCCCGAGCCAGCCACTACAGAAGACATCGACTGAAACATCTCAAAGCCTCGCTGTAGTACTAGGCGCACATCCGTGGCAGGATCAGCGCATGGTGGTGAAGCTTCCCCCCGGGGGCGCGGCCAAGGCCGCGATCGCCGACATTTACAACGCCGAGGACAAAGACCAGGCTGCCAAGGCCATCAAGACATTCGAGCGGCAGTACGGTGCGAAGTTCCCCAAGGCCGTCAAGAAGATCGTCGATGACGCGGACGTGCTGCTGACGTTCTACGACTACCCGGCCGAACACTGGATCCACCTGCGCACCACCAACCCGATCGAGTCGACCTTCGCCACCGTCCGACTACGCACCAAGGTCACCCGCGGTGCCGGCTCCCGCGCGGCAGCCCTGGCAATGACGTTCAAGCTCATCGAGTCCGCCCAACAACGCTGGCGCTCGATCAACGCGCCCCACCTGGTCGCTCTCGTGCGTGCCGGAGCCCGCTTCGAACGCGGCGTCCTCGTCGAGCGCGATGAGGTCACCGCAGCATGACCAGTCCCGCGGGACGCCCGCTGCTCTTCCTCGACGTCGACGGACCGCTGCTCCCGTTCGGTGAGGACCCTCATGGTGAACCGCTGGCCGCCACACCCGAATCGCACTTGGCGCGGCTCACCGCCGAGGTGGGGCGTCGGTTGGCGGCGCTGCCCTGCGATCTCGTCTGGGCCACCACCTGGGAAGAGGAGGCGAACGTCGAGATAGCACCCCGGATCGGGCTGCCACGTCTGCCAGTCGTGACCTGGCCGGAGCCATCCGACGCGCATGAACGCGAGGATCAATGGTTCAGGCTCTGCTGGAAGACCCGGACCTTGGTGACCTGGGCGGCCGGACGCCCGTTCGCCTGGGTCGACGACGAGATCACCGACGCCGATCGCAACTGGGTCTCCACGCGCCACAGCGGCCGAGCACTCCTTCACCACGTGGAATCATTCCGAGGACTCGTCGACGAAGACTTCACCGTCCTCGATCAATGGCTTCGAGTCCAGTGATTCAATCATCCGCGATCCACAGGATTTGACAATTGCTCTCTTGTCGCGGCTTGTCCTCAACGTCGGAAGGCGCCCTAGCGTGGGCACCGAGCGCGGCCAGCGCGGCCGAGAGGGAAATGGCGCTAGGCGCCGGCGGGGCGTCCCGGGAGGTAATTGCAGCACGAAATGATCTCCACAGGGAAGACACCGTGTCGGGGTGGGGTCAGACATCCCTGGACGTTTGTTGTCAAGCAGCGAGGTCGTTTGATCGGTGCGACCAGGCGGTTGCCTGGTCGTAGGGGCTGTGGGTTTTG
>NZ_JBEXYU010000091.1:0-1325 GCF_040631115.1 Nonomuraea sp. NPDC005692
TGAACCGCTCCGACTTTCTTGGAGACCCTGAAGCCAGCATGATCGTGCTGGCGGAAGGGAGAATCACACGCGATGCCAGCCCCCAGGAAGTACCCGCAGGAACTGCGTGAGCGCGCGGTTCGGATGGTCTTCGAGGTCCGCGAGCAGACCGGCAATGCGCCCGGTGCCATCGCCCGGGTTGCCCAGCAGCTCGGCGTGCACCGCGAAGCGTTGCGCGGCTGGGTCCGCCAGGCCGAGGTCGACGAAGGCCAGCATCCGGGCACCTCGACGGCCGACGCGCAGCGGATCGCCGAGCTCGAGCGGGAGGTCCGTGAGCTGCGCCGAGCCAACGAAATCCTCAAGTCGGCGGCCGCTTTTTTCGCCCGGGAACTCGACCCCCGACCGCCCAGATAGTGGCCTTCATCGACGCTCACCGCGAACAGTATGGCGTCGAGCCGATCTGCCAGGTGCTCGCGCTCGCGCCGGCGACGTACTACGCAGCCAGGAACCGGCCCCGCTCGGCCCGCGAGCGGCGCGATGAGCAGCTGTCGGCCGAGATCATCCGGCTGTGGAACGACAACTTCGAGGTGTACGGGGTGCGCAAGATGTGGAAGGCGCTCAACCGCCAGGGCGTGGCCGTGGCCCGCTGCACGGTCGCCCGGCTGATGCGCCGGCTCGGATTATCCGGCGCGGTCCGCGGCGATCACAAGCGCCGCACGACCATCGCCGAGCCGCTGTGCCCGCGCCCGGCCGACCTGGTCGAGCGGGACTTCGCCGCGCCGGCGCCGAACCGGCTGTGGGTGGCCGATCTGACCTACATCCACACCTGGTCCGGGTTCGTCTACGCCGCATTCGTCATCGACGTGTTCTCCCGGATGATCGTCGGCTGGCGGCTGACCGACCACCTGCGCACCGACCTGCCCCTGGACGCGCTGGAGATGGCCATCTGGCGTCGCGGCGGCCAGGCCGACGCGCTCGACGGGCTGGTGCATCACTCCGACCGCGGCTGCCAATATCTGTCCATCCGCTACACCGACCGGCTCGCCGACGCCGGTGCGGTCAGCTCGGTCGGCTCGCGCGGGGACAGCTACGACAACGCGCTGGCCGAGAGCACCATCGGGCTGTACAAGACCGAACTGATCCACCGCCGCGGCCCGTGGAAGGGCCTGGACGACGTCGAGATCGCCACCATGGAATGGGTCGACTGGTACAACAACCGCCGACTCCACAGCGCCTGCCAGGACCTTCCACCCGCCGAATACGAAACCCTCTACCGCGCAGAAATCAAGTCAGCTACTCTCGCCCCAGCCACGTAACCCGGTCTCCAACAAACCCGGCGCGGTTCA
>NZ_JBEXYU010000092.1:0-1060 GCF_040631115.1 Nonomuraea sp. NPDC005692
TCCAGATGCTCGCACGCGGCCGGGTACTTGGCTTCCAGGGCGTCGATGACCCAGGCGTGCTGGGCGCGGACGGCATCGGCGGTGGGCTGGTCGAAGATGGTGCGCACCAGCGTGGCCACCCATGGCTGCGCCGACTTGGGCACGGTGGTGAGCAGGTTGCGCAGGTAGTGGGTGCGGCAGCGCTGCCAGGCCGTGCCCGGCAGGCTGGCGCCGATGGCCTCGACCAGCCCGCGGTGGGCGTCGGAGACGACCAGCTGGACGCCGGACAGGCCGCGGGCGACCAGGCTGCGCAGGAAGGCCAGCCAGCCGGCGCCGTCTTCGGCGCTGGTGACCTCCAGTCCGAGGACCTCGCGCTGGCCGTTGGCGTTGACGCTGGTGGCGACCAGGCAGTGCACGTTGATCGTGCGGCCGCCCTCGCGCACCTTCTGTGTCAGCGCGTCCAGCCACACGAATGTGTACGGGCCGGCGTCCAGCGCCCGCGTCCGGAACGCCTCGACTTGCTCATCCAGCGTTTTGGCCATCTGCGAGACCTGGCTTTTGGAGATGTGCTTGATGCCGAGCTGCTCGATGAGCTTGTCGACTCTGCGTGTGGAGACGCCGAGCAGGTAGCTGGTGGCGACCACGCTGATCAGCGCCTGCTCGGCCCGGCGGCGCCGCTCCAGGAGCCAGTCCGGATAGTAGGAGCCCGACCGGAGTTTCGGGATCGCCAGCTCGATCGTTCCGGTGCGGGTGTCCCACTCGCGGCTGCGGTAGCCGTTGCGAGAGTTGGTCCGTTCGCTGCTGCGCTCGCCATAACCGGCCCCGCACAGGCTGTCGGCCTCAGCCGACATCAACGCTTCGGCCATGGTCTTCACCATGGATCGCAACAGATCCGGGTCGTCGGTCTCGATCTGCCGCGCCAGCCACTGCCCGGGCGTCACACTGTTGTCTACGGCCATCGCCTGGTTCTCCTTCGATCTTGATCTTGCTACTCGAAGGATCACGCGATGGCCGTCTTCATTTCACGGCCGCCACGCTTGTGACCAGGTCAAACTCGTACACCACTCCCGTGGACGCAACC